>NZ_DCEN01000072.1:0-1943 GCF_002316955.1 Proteiniphilum sp. UBA1028 | reverse complement strand
GCCTGCTCTGCTCGCGCGGAGCTTGTTGTTGCCCGGGTTCATTCTGTTTATTTTTTTTCCCTTCTCTTCCCTTTTTGCCCTCTTTCTCCGGTGATGTCTGTCTCCCCTGTCTCTCCTCGGTTGTCTCTCTCTCCGGTGATGTCCGTCTCTCCTGTCTCTCCGGCAATGTCTCTCTCCCCGAAGCCCTTCTTTCTCCGGAAGCTTTTTGTCCTCGCTTCTTGCGTGGTTTGCGTTCCTGGTTTTCCTGCTGTGTGCTGTTATCAACCGGGGTTTCTGCAATATTTTGCTGTTCGCCGGTTACTTCCGGATTGCGTGGGGTCCTTTTTTTTCGGCTTTCGGGATGTTCCCCTTCCATAGGTCGTTTCGACCTCGTTTCCCGCTGTTTCTGCGGCTTTTCAGCTCCTTCTGAACGTCTTCCTTCTTTCTTTCTTCCGCCTTTCGATCCTCGCCCGGAAGCCCCGCGCTTCGCACTCTCCCGTGTCGGGTTGTACTCGGGTGCCTCTCCCAGTTCTGCCGGCACCGGTATCCGGTAAATCTCCTTCTGCAGAAACTTCTCGATCAGGGAGAAGCGGTACTGCTCTGACGGTGACACAAACGTGATGGCCATGCCCGTGTCGCCCGCCCTTGCGGTACGTCCGATGCGGTGTACGTAATCTTCGGCATCGTAGGGCACATCGTAGTTGATGACCAGCGTAATGTCGTCGATGTCTATTCCCCGTGCCACAATGTCGGTGGCCACCAGGATATCCACCCGTTCGTTTTTAAACTCGTGCATCACGTGATTCCGTTGTGCCTGATCAAGGTCTGAATGCATCTCACCGGCCGACAGGCCCATTTTGTGCAGTGTCCTGGCAATCTCTTTCACCTTCTGCTTTGAGCCGGAGAAGAGGATCACCTTGTTGGGCTTCTTCTCTTTAAAGAGCTGCTTCAGGATACCCATCTTCTGCGCATCGGTACAGATGTAGGCCGACTGCAGGATGGTCTCCGGGGGGCGGGAAATGGCGATGGCAATTTCCTCGGGATCGCGCAGGATGGTCTTTGCCAGCTGCTGTATCTTGGGAGGCATGGTGGCCGAAAACATCACCGTCTGACGCTCTTTTGGCAACAGCTTTTCAATCTTCATGATGTCGTCGAAGAAGCCCATGTCGAGCATCCTGTCTGCCTCGTCAAGAATAAAATATTTCACGCCCGAAAAGTCGATATTGTACAGGTTGATGTGCGACAGGAGCCTTCCCGGCGTGGCGATCACCACATCGGCGCCGCTCAGCAGCCCCCTTTTCTGTACCTCCCATGCTTCTCCGTCGTTTCCGCCATAGACGGCTACCGACGAAAAGGGAGTAAAATAGGAAAAACCCTCCATCTGCTGGTCAATCTGTTGTGCCAGCTCGCGTGTGGGGGCCATGATGATGGCGTTTACCTTGCTCTTGTCGTGTGGTTCAGTCTGAAGGTTATTCAGCAGGGGTAGCAAGAAGGCTGCTGTCTTGCCCGTGCCGGTCTGGGCGCAGGCAATCACATCCTTTTTCGCCAGGATCACCGGTATTGCCAGTTCCTGCACGGGGGTTGTTTCTGTAAAGTTCATCGCTTCCAGTCCTTCCTGGAGAGTGTCGCAAAGTGAAAGTTCGGTAAATTGCATCTGTTAATCCTTATTTCTACAAAGATACGACGAATTATTGATTTTTTGAAAAGGGTTAAAAATAATCTAACCGGAATGTTTTTCTTTCCGAAAATAGTTTTTATCTTTGCAGCCGCATTTGGGGGATGATTTCTATAAATTTTTCCCACGCAGCAAAAGGAGAGATGGCAGAGTGGTCGATCGCGGCGGTCTTGAAAACCGTTGAAGTGCAAGCTTCCGGGGGTTCGAATCCCTCTCTCTCCGCCATTTACATGCGCCTGTAGCTCAATTGGATAGAGCGTCTGACTACGGATCAGAAGGCTGTGGGTTC
>NZ_DCEN01000059.1:34211-35560 GCF_002316955.1 Proteiniphilum sp. UBA1028 | reverse complement strand
AACAAGCGGTATGGCTGGAGCAAGTTCATTATCGTGGTGCCAAGCATTGCCATCCGCGAGGGGGTATATAAGTCGTTCCAGATCACGCAGGAACACTTCACCGAGGACTACGGAAAAAAGATCCGGTTCTTTATCTATAACTCGTCCCAACTGACCGAGATCGACCGTTTTGCCAGCGACAACTCGCTCAACGTGATGATCATCAATGCCCAGGCGTTCAACGCCCGGGGAAAGGATGCCAGGCGTATCTACATGAAACTGGATAGCTTCCGCAGCCGCAGGCCGATTGATGTGATTGCCAAAACCAATCCCATCCTGATTATCGACGAGCCGCAATCGGTGGAGGGGAAACAGACCAAAGAGAACCTGAAGGGGTTCAACCCGCTGTTCACGTTGCGTTATTCGGCTACGCATAAGAAGGACAGTCTTTACAACCTGATCTACCGGCTGGATGCCATGGAGGCCTACAACAAGAAGCTGGTGAAGAAGATCGCGGTGAAAGGGATTGCCCAGACCGGAACTACCGGGACGGAGGGGTATCTTTACCTGGAGGGGATCAATCTCTTCAAGGAGAAGAGTCCCACCGCAAACCTGGGATTTGAGGTGAAGCAAGCCGGTGGTGTGAAGGCGGTGGTCCGGAAAATTGAAATAGGGCATAATCTGTACGACCGATCGGGGTCGCTTGAACAGTACCGGGATGGATTCACCGTGACAAATATCGACGGCAGAGATAATTCTGTCACTTTTCAGAACGGAACAAAACTCTATGCCGGCGATGTGAAAGGGGCGGTGAACGAGCAGCAGCTTCGCCGGATCCAGATCCGGGAGACCATCCTGTCGCATATCGAACGGGAACGAATGCTTTACTTCAGGGGTATTAAGGTGTTGAGCCTCTTTTTTATCGACGAAGTTGCCAAATACAAGCAGTACGATTCTTCCGGCAATGCGTTCAACGGTTCCTATGCGGATATGTTCGAGGAGGAGTACGACGATGTGGTGAACAGCCTGCAACTGAAAATTGGCGAAGATGCCTATATCAGTTACCTGCAATCGATCGCGGCAGATAAAACGCATGCGGGATATTTCTCCATCGACAAAAGGAAGAATCAGTTCGTGGACGGGAAAGTGGAACGAAAAACAAAAGAGAGCGTGGATACCGATGCCTACTACCTGATCATGAAGGACAAGGAGCGGCTGCTCTCTTTCAGTGAACCGGTACGCTTTATCTTTTCTCACTCTGCACTACGCGAGGGTTGGGACAATCCCAACGTGTTCCAGATCTGTACGCTGAAACAGAGCGAAGCGGAGACTCGCAAACGCCAGGAGGTGGGGCGCGGACTCCGCCTGTG
>NZ_DCEN01000059.1:30506-34011 GCF_002316955.1 Proteiniphilum sp. UBA1028 | reverse complement strand
ATGGACACCAATTTCCTGGGAAGTGAGGTGCATCATATCAACCAGCTGACGGTAATCGCGAGCGAGAGCTACGACCGCTTTGCAAAGGCGCTCCAGACTGAACTGGCCGAAGTGATTGCCGTCCGTCCACAGAAAGTTTCTCCCTCGTTGTTCAAGGATAAGGTGCTGGCAGATAAACAAGGCAGGCCATACCCAGTGGGTGAGGAGGCGGCCCTGGTCCTCTACGAGAGCCTGGCAGGTTATGGTTACGTGAAGGCGGGGACCCTGACCGATAAGTACTACGAGGACAAAGAGAGCGGCAGCTTCCAACTGCCGGGAGAGGTGGAAGCCAGCAGCGAGTCGGTGATGAGTATCCTCGATTCGGTCTACAACCCGAAGATGCTTGCTCCCGAGAATGCACGGGGCAACAACGTGGAACTGCATCTTGATGAACAGAAGTTCAACCGCGAGGAGTTTAAAAAACTTTGGAAGAGCATCAACACCAAGACGGCTTACGTGGTGGATTTCGAGACAGAGGAGTTGGTCCGCAAGGCGATTCAGCGACTGAACACCCATTTGAACGTGTCGAAGATCTTTTTCACCGTCACCTCTGGAGCTTTGGAAATGATTGAGTCAAAAGAATCATTAGAAGTAGGAGAGGGGTTCAAGCAGCAATCGTCGAAACACATCGATGTGCACTCTGCGGTAAACGGCAACGTAAAATACGACCTGGTGGGAAAGGTGGTAGCTGAAACGGGACTGACTCGCAATACGGTGGTAAGAATCCTGACCGGTATCGAGAGACCGGTGTTCGACCAGTTCATGCTCAACCCCGAGGAGTTTATCCTTAAGTGCTCCAACCTGATCAACGAGGAGAAGGCGACGGTGATCATCCAGCATATCGCTTACAACAAGCTGAACGACAGCTTCGGCACGGAGATCTTCACCGAACCAACCTTGAAAGGCAAGCTTGGTGTGAATGCGATTGCAGCAAACAAGCACCTGTACGATTACGTGATCTTCGATTCAGTAAAGACGGAAAAACCATTTGCCGAACAATTGGATATTAGCAGTGAGGTGAGCGTATATGTGAAGCTTCCCAAGGGCTTTTATATCAGTACTCCGGTGGGGAAATACAATCCCGACTGGGCCATCGCGTTTAACGAAGGAGCGGTCAAGCATGTCTATTTCGTGGCAGAGACCAAGGGGAATATCTCCACCATGGAACTCAGGGAAGTGGAGTCAGCAAAAATATCCTGTGCCCGGAAACACTTCCAGGCAATCAGCAGCGACAAGATAATATTCGACGCGGTAGAAAACTATCAGGAGTTAATGAGTTTGGTGAAATGAAAAAGCGGAATTGCGAAATTTCAAGCAATGCATCATTTTTTAAAATTACGTGATCTTTATAAAATGGGTCTCAAACTGAATGATGAAAAATATTTTTAGGTTTCAATAAAGATTGAGGACTTTGAAAATAGTTTTAAAATATTGAACAGAATGCTCTTCTATGCTGATTTTGTCCACCTTGCTCATGGCCGTATAATCTGGGCGGCCGGCATATATGAAGAGCAATGAACCTCCTTTTATGGTGTTGATGACAGGTTTTGTCAGCTCTTTGGGAAGCGCCGGGCAACCGAAGCTACGGCCCAGCCTTCCGGTAGATTTAATAACCTTCTCACTGCAATAATCGGCTCCGTGGATTACGATGGCCCGAGATCTTGCCTTGTCGTTAATGCCCTCTTCCAAACCGTCCAGCTGAAGCGAATATCCATTACTTCCGTTATATGTGCCGGCTGTACGGTAAAAACCCAATGAACTTTTGTGTGAACCGCTCAGGTTTGAGAATGATGTAGCAAAGTTTTCTCCACTGTTGCGCCCGTGTGAAACATAAGAAACAAAGAGTACCTTTCTCTTTTCCAAATCAAGTACGTACATCCTTTTTTCGGATGATGGGAGACTGAAATCGATCACCGTAAGCAGAGGATTGTTATTGATATTTAACTTTGTATAACCGGTGTATGCAGATTTGAAGGCGTCGAAATGCATTATTTCGCAAAGATTCATCTGTTCATAGAGTAACTCGCAACCATTTGAAGAGAGTGTTGCTGGTGAAGCGTTTTCCTTTTGATCCTTTTTCCCAATGGGGAAAGAGAGGGAAGAGAATACAAGAAATATGAAAGAGAATATTATTATACGCATAGCCTGTTCAGGAAAAATATTGCCAAATATACTCTATTTTTTTGAATATAATTGTGAGTCCCTACAAAAAGCCTTTGTAATTGTAAACAGGCCAAAATACATATTGATATTCAGCGGATTAATTTAATTAATTTTGATATTTAGGGCCTTTAGGAGCAGACTCATTTGTTAATCAATAACAATAACAACCGACTCTTTAACAGTTGCCCAGTCATATACGAATTGAGAGTGAGACGATGCGTTTCTGACACACATATGAGACCTGGGTGTGGTACCCAGGGATGGACTGTATTCAATTACATTTCTATTGGGATATTGTACCGGAACGCCGTGGATGTAAGCTCCATTAGTAAAACGGGAAGCATAGGGGGCGAATCCGGCAATCTCGCTTGTACCGTCTTTTACGTAGTACATTTTCTCTTTCTTCTCCTGAACAGCGAAAATTCCCGTAGGTGTTTCATGTGCATGCGGCGGCCTGTGCGTACCTGTGGTTGCGGGATTCATACTCAATATATGCCAGCCACCGTTTTCTCTCGTCAATGTTGAAATATTCTGATTGGTGACATCTACCGCTACAACTTTATCAAAACAGATGCTGTCACCCCATACTTTCAGATAACGGTTAGGAACCAGATATTCACCCTCCATAGAAACTCCGGTCACCCTGACCATCTCAATGGTGTCGTTTCCAGTAATTTTCACTATCCACCCATCTCTCCCGTAGCGTACCAATACTGTGTCGCCATATGCACTATAGAGAGGAACCGACTGGTAACGCTCAACACCGAATTGATCGGAAACCCTTCTATAGTCGTTTCTCACGAAACCTTCAATGGTGGGGGCTTCACCGTTCATGTTCTTGTAATTGCTCAAAACACCCCAGCTGCCTCCACGGGAGACTTCATTTTCAATATGGGCAATTCCTTCTTTAATCTTTTCCCATTGAAAACGCCGGACAGTGTCCTTATAAGGGTATTCATCATCAAGCAAATACTTATCGTATTGAATATCTTTTAGCAACCGGATGTCTGTTCCTGTCAGCTTTCTCCTCTCTTCGCCGAGATGGGGTATGGAATCATTATATGTAACGGCTATCTCTTCATTGCCATTCTCCACCGGAGTGCCTGAGCTGCACCCGGTAGGGATAAATGATATAACAGAGAAGAGAAGAAAACAGGCTGTACATCTTTTCATTTGTCGTTATTTTTGCATAGTTGGTATTTGGTTTGACGGATTTGCAAGAATCGATATTTGTAAATATTTATGTATTTTAGAACGTGGTTTAGGGAATAATGTTCATGCAGCCTGCCTCTATCCCCAATGC
>NZ_DCEN01000059.1:16171-30349 GCF_002316955.1 Proteiniphilum sp. UBA1028 | reverse complement strand
GCCTGCCGATTTCCCGTATCTAGTAAGAGAAATAGTTGATGTTTTGCAATAAAGCTATCCGGATATACTGCATAAAACGGAAAAAGATGCAACCGTAGCTAAAAAATAGGGATGTAAGATATTGTTTGTCAATCTATGCAACAATTTGTTCCAGGTTTGCATCAAACATCATCAAACTATTTATTTATCGGAATGTTATATACACAGCTAATTACTATTTAAATTCGTTCTAAATAAACAGATAGATGGCCCAAAACGATTTACCTTCGATTTTTCGTGATTTTGACCCATTAGAAGATAAGATGCTGCGTATTATTGATAATGATGGTAATATTGTCAGTAAAGATCTGATGCCAGTATTGGATGATAGAACTATTACAGATGCCTATAAACAGATGCTGTATGAACGGATAGCCGATGAGATGGCTATCTCATTCCAACGTCAGGGGAGAATGTACACTTATACGCCTAACCTTGGACAGGAGGCTATCCATATTGCAGCCGGAATGAATATCCGTGATGAAGACTGGTTGGTACCAGCTTTTCGTGAAATGGGTACCCTGTTGGCGAAAGGGGTAACAATGAAAGAGATATTCCTCTTTTATAGTGGTAATGAGCATGGCGGAAGTTTCAAGAATGCTAAGCATGTTTTGCCTATTGCCATCTCAATAGGCACCCAGCTTCATCATGCTACCGGCATTGGGTATTCCGTTAAATACCGGAAAAGAGATGAGGTGGTCTTTACTTTTATCGGCGATGGAGGCACTTCGGAAGGAGATTTCAGTGAGGCACTGAACTTTGCAGGTGTATGGAAGGTGCCGGTCGTATTTACCATTCAGAATAATCAGTATGCCATCTCTGTTCCCGTAAGTTCCCAGACCAATTCAATCAACCTGGCTGTTAAGTCGGTCGCGTTCGGTATCCCGGGCATCAAGGTGGACGGAAACGACTTTTTTGCCATGTACCTTGCCTATAAAACGGCATTAGAGTATGCACGCTCTGGCAGGGGAGCCCTGCTAATAGAGGCTTTTACATATCGACTTGGGGCTCATACCACTTCTGACGATCCCACAAAGTACAGGGAGAAGGTGGAGGAAAAGAGATGGAGGCTGGCAGATCCGCTGATCCGATTGAAGCGATATATGGAAAACCAGGGTATATGGAATATAGACGAAGAGAGGCTAAAGGAAGAATACAAGCTACAGATCGACAAGGAGTTTATTGAGGCGGAAAACAATAAATCATACCCGCTGGGCGATCTGTTTCAATACATGTACACTGATATACCGGACGAGTTAAAGAGACAAAAGCAGAAGTATGAACAATTCTTAAGCTGGAAGGAGAAGAGAAAATGAGTATAATGACAATGGTGCAGGCTATCAACAATGCACTGGATATTAAATTGAGTGAAGATTGGAGTATTGTTGTTTATGGAGAAGATGTGGGGTTTGGGGGAGGTGTTTTTCGCGTGACGGAGGGACTGCAGAGAAAATATGGTGTTGAGCGTGTATTCGATTCTCCGCTGGCTGAGTCCGGAATTGCAGGAACTGCCTTGGGGATGGCCGTTTCGGGACTCAGGCCTGTTGTGGAATTACAATTTGAGGGGTTCACCTTTCCGGCCTTCAACCAGATTATCTCAAATGTCTCGCGTTTGCAGAACCGTTCACGGGGAAAGTTCAATGTGCCTGTAGTTATTCGTTTCCCTTACGGAGGAGGTATAAATGCGCTCGAACATCATTCCGATAGCCCGGAGGCACTCTTTGCTCATATACCGGGACTGAAGGTGGTGATACCTTCTACTCCGTACGATGCAAAAGGCATGCTGATTTCTGCCATCGAAAGCAATGACCCTGTCATCTTTATGGAGCCGAAACGGATCTATCGTGCTATAAGGCAGGAAGTTTCAGATGAAAAGTTTACCCTTCCCCTGGGAAAGGCGAAGGTGGTTCAAGAAGGGACAGATATAACTCTCGTGGCTTTCGGTGCCATGATTCGTGAGTGCCGGAAGGCAGTTGCAATGGCTGAGGAGGCAGGCATATCTGTAGAACTGATTGATCTGCGCTCTGTTTACCCTATCGACAGGGAGACTGTAGGTAGATCAATAAGAAAAACAGGCCGGATGGTTATCGTCGCCGAAGCACACGAATCGTTCAGCGTCGGATCGGAGTTAATCGCTGTTGCCAATGAGGAGGCTTTTCTTTATCTGGAAGCGCCGCCGGTGAGGGTGATGGGGTTCGATACTGTTGTTCCCCTGGCACAGGGCGAAAGATACTATGTTATTTCGCCAGACCGTATTTACTATGAGATCGAAAAGAGTATCCATTTTTAACTTTTCGCAGCATGAAGTATGTATTTAACTTTCCCGATCTGGGTGAAGGGCTTGAGGAGGGAACTATCCTGGAGTGGTATGTAAAAGAAGGGGATAGAGTGAAGGTGGGTGATCTGGTTGTTCAGATGGAGACCGACAAGGTGGTGGCGGATATCCCTTCTCCGAAAAGCGGAATTATTACAGCTTGCTATGGAGCTGCAGGTGATGTGATACCTGTTGGATCACCCCTTGTGGATATTGAACTGGAAGGGGTTGAAAACGAGCAAGGCTCTGTAAAAGTAGAACAGCCTTATCAGACAATCACCGAACAAGAAGATGTAGCTGCAGTTGTCGGCACCATGGAACTGGCCGATAAGAATATCATTCAGGCGCCAAGCGATGAAGGATCTCTTGAAATAGTGAACCACAAAAGCGGATCGCGAAAAGTACTTGCAACACCTGCAACACGTGCCATGGCGAAGAAGATGAATATTGATATCAGCAATATAAAAGGAAGCGGCCCTTTAGGAAGGGTAATGGATAAGGATATTGTGAGCTTTAAAGAAAGTAGGGAGCAGAAAGCCGATAGAAAAGAACAGCTCAATGGTATTCCCGATGATGTGACCTACCAGCCGCTGACACAAATAAGAAAAACTATTGCCAGGAACATGCTGAAATCTAAACAGAACGCAGCTCATATGTCAATATTCGAAGAGGTGGAAATATCAGGATTGATACAGCTGAAAGATAAGCTCATGCACAAGCTTGCCGATAAAGGAGTCAAGCTTACTTATCTTCCTTTTATCGTTAAAGCGGTAGCCCTGGCATTAAAGCAACATTCGCAGCTCAATTCGCAGATTGATTTTGAAAACAACCGGATGATTATCAGCAATAGATATAATATTGCTATCGCTGTAGATGCACCGGATGGATTGGTCGTTCCTGTGATTCGTGACGCAGATAAGCTTTCAATCTTTCAAATAGCGATGCGCACCGGTGAGCTGGCCACAAAGGCGAGGTCAAGAAAACTGACGCTGGATGATTTGAAAGGGGGTTCTTTTTCAATAACCAGCTTTGGTTCCATCGGCGGTATCTTCGCCACACCGGTGCTTAATTATCCACAGGCAGGCATACTTGGGATAGGGCGTATTCTAAAAACACCCATTGTAAAGAATAATGAAATAGTTATCGGAAATATTATGCCTCTTTCGCTCACGGTAGACCATCGCATAGTGGATGGTGGAGAGACTGCCCGGTTTATCCGTAAGGTGATGGAGTTTCTCTCCGAACCGGTTTCATTATTGCTGGATCTGTAGATAATGGAAGGAGCTGTTTGCCAAATATATTTAAAGCAGATTCTTTCTCTTATCAATGAAAAATCATCATATCAAAATAATTGAAAATAATCTTTACCGGCATTTGTAAGTTATCAGCAAATTGCGACTTATCTGGTCTATGAACGTCTCGCATTGATCATTAGGAGTTTAGGTGATCACTTGGTGGAGTATTTCCAAATAGCCATGACGAGAAAAGAGAAGCATGTTTTGTTTTCTTTATGAACTAATCAATGCATTTATGCGGTTTTTACTTGAGAAACTGAAAATAAAAATTTAATTTTGCTACAAATCGCATTCATTGAAAAAGAGGTTTTCCATATCATTCATTCTATTGGCTGCATTATTGCTGCTGATGTCTGGGATTATACCACATCACCATCACGACGGCTTACCCTGTGTGATGATGGAATGTTGCGAAACGGACAACATACCTGGCGATATACACAGACATGCTGCCGGCAGCGGAAAAAACGGACAATCATGTGTTGCTGATGCCGACTACTTTGTCCCCGGTTCCGAGAATAAGATTAAATACAAGGTATCTATCTGCGGTGGTTGCGATAATCTGAATCATATACACCTGTTCCCCCTCTTTTTTCTTGTGGCGGACTATGTTGCAGTTCCCGGCGAAAACACGTTAAACAAAACCGGTTACTGGGAATATACAGCGTTTTACATATCTCCTGGAAATACACAAATCCATGGCCTACGTGCCCCTCCCTTTCTATACTGATCGACCTGTAAGTACATTGATGTAAGAGATAACTTCCTGCCCTTTGAATTTTCATGATTCAATGAGATGCCCCGTTTATTTACCTCTTATTGTAAGCCTGTTCTGACCGGGACATGAGATATCCTCATTATTCAAGTATATTATTTTATGTACTCTGCGACTTACCGTGTTGATCCTTTTTTTTACATTCAGATTTTTTAGTCAGTTAAATAATTACAGCCTTTTGTAGAGGCTATTCTTTTAAAAACAGATGAAATCTATTATAGTACTACATTTATTCATTATTTCCGTGCTCTCTGTTGCCGGCTGCAGCCCGGAGAAAAACAATAAATACTCTTCAACAGATGAGGCACACAAACAGATAAAAAACGTGGATTCACATTGTCACGATGATGAAGAAGATCATGATCATATTGATGAGATCACTTTTACCACTCAACAGGCTGAAGCGGCCGGACTGCAGCTGGAAACTATTGTGCCGGCCACTTTTACCGATGTTATCAGGACGAGCGGCCATATCATGCCGGCTTTGGGAGATGAGGCTATTATTGCTGCCACTTCCAGCGGAACAGTATCGTTTGCGGGAGCCACATTCACTGATGGTGTGGCCGTGAGGGCTGGTGAGGCCATAGTAGTCATCTCATCGAAAAACATTCAGGATGGTGACCCTGTCATAAAAACCCGGGTAGAGTTTGAGACAGCAGAAAAAGAGTACCGACGTGCCGGGGAGCTGGTGAAAGAGCAAGTTATTTCAACCAGGGAGTATGAACAGAGGCGTCTGGAATACGAAATGGCAAAAAACAGCTTTGAGGCTCTGGCTGCCCATGCCACACCTGGTGGTGTGAAGGTTACATCGCCCATTGGCGGATATATCAAAAACCTGATGGTCAGACAGGGAGAATATGTTTCGGTAGGGCAGACAATTGCAACCGTTTCACAGAACCGTCGGCTGCAACTGCGTGCAGAGGTCCCGGAAAATCATTTTAAAAGCCTCGGCAACATTGAGAGCGCCAATTTTCAGACATCGTATGACAATAGGGTCTATAAACTTTCGGAACTGAACGGGCGGCTATTGTCGTTTGGAAAAGGATCCATTGAAGAGTCGTCCTGCATTCCCGTCAACTTCGAATTCGATAATATCGGAGACATAATCTCCGGTTCTTATGTGACAGTATATCTGCTATCAGGTAAGATGGAAAATGTGATTTCCGTCCCGGTTTCAGCTTTAACCGAGGAACAGGGACTTTATTTTGTTTATCTGCAGCTGGATGAAGAGGGCTACAAGAAGCAGGAGGTGAAGCTTGGACAGAGTAATGGTGACAGGATCAGGGTACTCTCAGGACTAAGGCCGGGGGACCGGGTTGTAATAAGAGGTGTTTATCAGGTAAAGCTGGCTGCAACATCATCTGTCTTACCCGAAGGGCATACTCATTAACTTTGAAAGGCGAAACAGAATGTTAAACAAGATCATAAAATTTTCGCTGAACAACCGTATGGTTGTGTTGGTGGCATCTGTATTGTTAATTATTGCGGGAACATACATTGCTGCCAATATGGAGGTGGATGTGTTTCCCGACCTGAATGCACCTACGGTTGTAGTGATGACAGAAGCTAAAGGAATGGCTCCCGAAGAGGTGGAGAGGCTGGTCACTTTTCCCGTTGAGACAGCCGTGAATGGAGCCACCGGTGTGCGCCGTGTCCGCTCCTCTTCCACCACCGGATTCTCCATAGTGTGGGTAGAGTTTGATTGGGGAACGGATATCTACCGTGCCCGACAGATTGTATCGGAAAAACTTGCTCTGGTAGGTGAGTCTCTGCCTTCCAACGTGGGTAATCCTACATTAGGGCCTCAATCGTCTATCCTGGGTGAAGTGATGATTATTGGGCTCACGGCAGACAGCACATCGATGCAGGAGCTGCGTACGATAGCTGACTGGACTGTTCGTCCTCGTCTGCTTTCTACTGGTGGTGTGGCTCAGGTAACAGTGATAGGTGGTGAAATCAGGGAATACCAGATACTGCTCAATCCCGGGAAGATGAAACATTATGGTGTTGGCCTTAACGAGATAATGAGCGTGGTGAGACAAATGAACCGTAATGCTTCGGGAGGGGTCCTTTATGAGTATGGAAACGAATATATTATCCGTGGCATACTCTCTTCAAATGATCCGTTGGTACTTGGTAAGACTGTTGTGAAGAGTGTGAACGATGTTCCTGTATATCTTGAGAACGTGGCTGAGGTAACAATCGGCAACAAAACTCCAAAGCTTGGTGTTGCATCGGAACGGGGAAAACCGGCGGTGCTGATTACTGTGACCAAGCAACCGGCTACAAGCACGCTGAAGCTGACCGATCAGCTGGACCGGTCGCTGGCAGAGCTTCAGGAGACACTCCCGGCGGATGTGAAACTCTCGACTGATATTTTCCGTCAGTCCCGTTTCATCGAAAATTCCATAAATAACGTTCAAAAGGCACTTTTAGAGGGAGGAATATTTGTTGTTTTCGTGCTCTTTATATTCCTGATGAATGCCAGGACAACCCTGATTTCGCTGGTTACTATCCCGATTTCATTGTTGACCTCGGTTCTCGCGCTTAAAATGATGGGACTGACAATAAATACAATGAGCCTGGGAGGTATGGCTATAGCTATAGGTTCGCTTGTGGACGATGCAATTGTGGATGTGGAGAATGTGTTCAAACGATTACGCCAAAACAGAGAGAAACCTATAGAAGAGCAGAAAAAAAAATTGACGGTTATCTTCGAAGCTTCCAAGGAGGTGCGTCTGCCTATCATGAATTCAACATTTATCATTATTGCAAGTTTTGTTCCGTTGTTCTTCCTTTCAGGAATGGAAGGGCGTATGCTGGCTCCTCTCGGTATATCATTTATCTTTGCCCTGGTTGCTTCTACAGTTGTGGCGCTTACACTGACTCCTGTATTGTGCAGTTATCTGCTGGGTAAGGATAAGAAAGATGGCAAACCTGAAAGCGATCCCCTTGTAGCTCGAAAACTGAAGGGTGCATATAAGAAAGCCCTGGACTGGACACTCTATCATCAAAAGTGGGTTTTAGCAGGAACAGGTGCGCTATTTGTTGTAGCTGTTATTGTCTTCTTTACTCTTGGAAGAAGTTTTCTTCCGTCTTTTAATGAGGGCTCTTTTACGATCAATATCAGCACACTTCCGGGAATATCGCTTGATGAGTCTGACAGGATGGGGCGCATTGCTGAAAACATACTTCTTTCTATACCGGAGGTAGAGACGGTGGGAAGAAAAACGGGACGTGCAGAGCTTGATGAACACGCATTAGGTGTAAATGTCTCAGAGATTGAAGCTCCCTTTATTCTGAAAAAAAGGTCGAAAGAGGAAGTGTTGAAGGATATACGTGGAAAACTTAAAATTCTGCCGGGAGTTAATATTGAAATAGGGCAACCTATCTCGCACCGGATAGATGCCATGCTTTCCGGTACCCGGGCAAATATCGCCATCAAAATTTTCGGGAGCGATCTGAATAAAATGTTTACTTTAGCTAACCGGATAAAAGGTTTAATTGAAAATGTGGAGGGTGTTGCCGATCTCAACGTGGAGCAGCAGATTGAACGGCCACAACTGAAAATAACGCCGAAGCGCGAAATGCTTGCCAAATACAATATAACACTGCCTCAGTTTGCCGAGATAGTTGATGTGATGTTGGGCGGAGAGGTTGTTTCTCAGGTATATGAGGGGGACAGGTCTTTCGATCTTACGTTGAAGGTTAACGAAGAAAGTCGCGCAACCGCTGAAAATATCAGAAATATGATTGTAGATGCCGGTGGACAAAAAACAACGTTAGGTAATATTGCCAACATCGCCTCATCCATGGGTCCCAATACGATCAACCGGGAAAACGTATCACGTAAAATAGTGGTTTCAGCCAATGTGGCCGGTAACGACCTGCGAGGCGTTGTGAACGATATTCAGGACAGGATTAATGCCGGGATCTCTCTGCCCGAAGGATATCATATCGAATACGGAGGACAGTTTGAGAGTGAACAGGCTGCATCGCGCACACTCCTTGTTACCTCCATATTTTCGATTATTGTTATTTTTCTGTTGTTGTTTAACCAGTTCCGGAGTGTTGCACAGTCGGCCGTAATTATGCTGAATCTGCCGTTGGCTCTCATTGGTGGTATTTTTATCATATTCTTATCAGATGGTGTTATCAGTATACCTTCAATTATCGGTTTTATATCACTGTTCGGAATTGCTACACGAAACGGAATGTTGCTTATTTCCAGGTATAACGACTTGCAAAACGAAGGCTTCTCTGCCCGAGAATGTGTAATTCACGGTTCGCTTGACCGATTGAACCCGATTCTGATGACGGCTCTTACAACTGGTTTGGCACTTATTCCTCTGGCTCTGGGCGGCGATCTGCCAGGTAACGAAATTCAGAGTCCTATGGCTAAAGTTATTCTTGGCGGACTGCTTACATCTACTTTACTTAATGGATTTATTATTCCGATTATATATCTTTTAACAAACAGAATAATAGTTAGAGAGGTTATAAGAGATGAAGAAATTACAGATGAATCAGGCATGATTAAAAATAAACATATGAATAAATAACAATGAAAATGAGAACATTCATAATTTTATTGCTGTTTGCGATGGGCTTTACACTTTCCGCGCAAGATAATATTGCTGCTGTGCTTAAGGCAATCGAGAAGAACAACACAACCCTGAAGGCACTTCGTGAAACCGCCGATGCCGAAAAGCTGAAGAACAAGACAGGAATATTTCTCAGCAACCCTGAGGCGGTGTACAATTATCTGTGGGGTGATCCCACGGATATTGGAAACAGGACCGATATCAGTCTGATCCAGAATTTTGATATTCCCACAATAACAGGAATGAAAAATAGGGCCTCAGAGAGTCAAAACAGGCTGGTGGAATGGCAATATTTGACTGGCCGGATGAATATTCTGCTTGAGGCAAAGCAGTACTGTATTGATCTGATCTATTACAATGCTCTTATGAAAGAGTTAGAGGTGCGTCTGAAGCACGCCGGAATAATTGCAGGAGGGTATAGGTCGCGCATGGATTCAGGTGATGCAAGTCGTCTGGAGTACAATAAAACGCTGCTTAATCTTTCGTTAGCACAGGGAGAGGTGTCACGTATCAATGTAGAACGTAATACACTGCTTGAACAACTGAAAAGGCTGAACGGAGGTATAGAGATATCACTGGACGTAGATATTTATGATGATATTATGCTTCCGGTAGACTTCGAAAGCTGGTTTTCCCACGCTGCCATTAGGAATCCCATTTTGGCGTTTGCCGGACAGGAAGTTGAAGCAGGAAAACAACAGGTGTTGCTAAGCAAAGCAATGGGACTGCCTTCCTTTTCGGCAGGATACATGAGCGAGAAGGTTGCAGGAGAACGATTTCAGGGAATTACTTTGGGCGTTTCCATCCCTTTGTGGGAGAATAAAAACCGGGTGAAACAGGCTAAAGTATCACTATCTGCTGCCGAATTGCGGGAGGCTGACAGTAGAAAGCAACTTTATGACCGGCTAAAGATTTTGTATAACCGTACCGAAGGACTGAAAATAACTGCAGGGGAATATCGCAGGTCGCTAAAAACGGCAAACAGTTTCGGGTTGCTGAAAAAAGCCCTTGATGCCGGTGAGATATCCCTGCTGGATTACATTGCTGAGATGGGGTTGTATTACGAAACGGTAGATTTGGCATTGGAAGCGGAACGTGATTATCAGAAAGCGCTTGCGGAACTTTCGGCTGCAGAGTTGTGACCGATTGTTAAAAATAACAGTCAGTTGTTTTGAAGTTTTTTTTAACATCAGTTTGGTGAAATAGTTTCATGACTCCATATGATTACTTATGGGTTACTCATTATCCGCACAGGATATTAAATTGCCTGATCCCGACAGAACAGGTGGAAAACCACTGATGCAGGCGCTTAACGAAAGAAAATCAGTCCGTTCTTACCGGGACAAAGAGCTGACAATACGGCAACTATCAGATCTGTTGTGGGCTGCCAATGGTTTTAATCGCGATGATAAACGCACCGCACCAACGGCAAACAACCGCCAGGAACTGGAACTGTACGTGGTGATCAAAAACGGGATTTATTTTTATGATGCCCGAAACCACACTCTGAAAGAGGTGAAAAAAGGGGACTATCGTGCTGAGACAGGTGTCCAGGATTTTGTTGCTGATGCGGCACTTAATCTGGTTTTTGTCTCCGACATGGATATGGCTTCCAGCAGGCAGTATGCCTATACAAATTGCGGATTTGTGTCGCAAAACGTCTATCTCTACTGTGCATCAGAGGGACTTGGTTCAGTTGTGCGTGGATCGTTCGATAAGGATAAGCTGGGCAAGCTGCTTAATCTGAAGCCCAATGAGGAGATATTACTGACCCAGTCAGTCGGCTATCCCGATTGATCGATATCGTTACATACTCAACAGTTACGAGATAATACTTTTAAGATATCTCTATATGTTGACTGTTTGAGCCTAACCACTTCTGCCGATATTAGAAATGCCTTTTAGGGGGACGGCTGAAACCACCGAAGCTGAGGGTAACCATATGCATGTTCCCATCCAGCAGGTTGTTTTCCCTGTTGTAGTTGGGTATGTAAAAAGTGTAACGTACTCCTATGTAGGTTCCTCCGTAGCGGGAGAGGTCTGTCTCTTTGCTCCAGGTATTCAGTTTAATTTCCAGTCCTGCCAGGTAGTTAAGAGCCGACAACTCCTTGAAATCACCCAGTTCGGGATGGCTCTTTATCTCTGTATCAGTTGGTCCCATACCCATTCCTCCGATACCTATGAAAGGCATAAACTTGATGTCACGACTTTGGAAGGCCGGATATTGGAGCGTAAGATCGGCTCCGATAAGATAGCCCTTGATATTGACCGGCCAGTTAATATTATGATTGATAACTTCCCGGTTGGTTTTGGTGGAAGCATAGTTGAAACGCAGGGAGAGGTCGAAATCCTTGTAAAGCGCATCCAGAGCAAAACCGCCTGCGATACTGTTTCTGAAGTGGTGACTCAGCCCGCCGGTAAGTGCGTTATGCCCCAGATAGAACTCATATCCTAACCCCCAGTTACCCGGCCGGAACCGGTAGCGGATAAACCTGCGTGTGTAGTCTGCATATTCACTATTTTCGTAGGTTTCCAAAAAACCGGTCGCCATGGAATTTACCTCTTCCATCTCCGGTTCATCATCCACTTTATCAGGCGTGAAAAGAAGTGAGTATAGCCACAATTTGAGAAACTCCTTCTCTTCCACGCTCAACTCCGAATTGTCTATACATACTGTCAATGGCAGATATGATTCAGCTGATTTCTTTCCTGCCTCCTCTGTGAGATGGTCGTTATCGGATATCATTCTCAACATTGATGAAGGCCTGAACCTTTCGGGCATTTGCCAGTAACCGCCATTATTCAAGTCGATATTCGCAGAAAACTGCTTTGCCTCATGAAGCAGTTCGGTGTAATCTTCAGTCCAGAATGATAGAAGCCAGTATTCTACGGGCAGATAGACTTTGTATGGATTGAATGCTTCACCGGCAAGATAATCTTTTACATCCTTTAAAGCGGATATATCGCCCTTCAGCAAATGTTCCAGGGTTAGCGAACGCCCTTTTGAAATTATTTCCATGTCACTGGCACGGCGACTAAGTATTTCGTTGCGGATGGAGTCGCCCTGCTGGGCAAAGAGAGAGGAAGTGTTGAGAATGAAAAAAATAATGAACAACGGAAATATAGATCTATTCATTTGTTAATGTTTTTAAATATAAGAGATTATGGCCTGTATGTCTGTTTTAAAAAACAAAGATAAATTAAATCTTTTAGTCCACCATACACCTTGCAAAACCTTTCACATAGACGATGGAACGTTTCCCTGTCCATAGTATGGCCGATTTAGGAATAACAACCTCGTTATTACCCGAAGAAGAACCACTTGTTTTCGAAGTGCTATAATACTGGCCTTTCAGAATCCGAAGTCGTCAATTACAACATCCTCAGCTTCTTCCTGCTCAATCTCTATCACATTTTGTGATGGCAATCCCTCCACATAGATGGCTTTAAAAGGAATTGCGGGGCATACATATTCGCATCCACCGCAACCGACACAGATAGCGGGATTAATCTCGGGAATAGTCAGCGAGCCTTTATAGGGGACCATATGTACAGCTTGGGTTGGACAGTGCTCAGAGCAGGCACCACAGTTAGTTTCATCGTAATAGACAATACAGTTCTCAACAATAAACTGCACCTGCCCCATTTGTGTGTGGTTCTTCTCCTCTTTGGTTAATGGGAGGATGGCTCCTGTGGGACAAACCTCTCCGCAGATTGTACAATCATAGTTGCAAAAACCTTTGCTGAAATAGAGTTTGGGCTGCATTATTCCTCCGGGGCCATATTCTAGGAATGCAGGCTTTATAACGTGTGACGGACATTTGCTTACGCAGAGGTGGCAGGAGATGCATTTTTCCCGTAGGTGGTCGAAGGAAAGTGCCCCAGGTGGTGCAATAGGGACCTGACGTTTTAAATCACGCTTTGGAATTACCCCTCCCTGAATCTCTTGCGCGATAAGGCTCCCTGCTGCCAGTCCGGTTACCAGGGAGGCGGACAGGAAGCGTCGTTTCGATTCATCTACAGATCTTTTATCATTATCTTGTTTATCCGCTCTCTCAGGTCTATCCGTCCTTTCCACCCTGTTAATCTTTTGCGGATTCCCTGTCTTTTCCGCTATCTCCGGTTTCTCCGATTTTACAGTTCTTCCCGGTTTCCCGGTTTTATCCATTTTTTCCGACATCTCCTTTTCCACATAGCTGTTTACCTGAATATTATCTGTCCGTCTCCTTTTGACAGGCATGATAAACTTGTATTTCATTGCATCGTGGTTGCAGCTCTCAATACAGTTAAAGCAGGTAACGCACCGGCTGTAATCTATCTGTTTGTTGCTGGAATCGATGCAGGAAGCCTTGCACCTCATGCTACACAGTCCACACATATTACACTTGTCATCTATAAACTGAATCCTGAATAGCGAGTATTTGCTCAGCAAACCAAGTGTGGTTCCCACCGGGCAGATAGTGTTGCACCAGGTCCTGCCGCCACGCCATGCAAGGTAACCGATTGTCAATAGAGTAAGGAGTGCTATTATGGTTGAAAAAACTCCCAGAGAGTAGATCCCTACCTTGTAGAATGAGTAATTATCGAAAGAGGTGAAAATTGTATCCAGCAGATTGTTCCCGGCCAGATAAGCAGGCCTCAGAAGGTGTGTTGCCATTCTTCCGTATGCACCGTAGGGATCGAGAAGTCCCACCAGAAAGGTAAATCCGAAAACAAAAGCAATTACAGTGGCTGCAAGCACACTCCACCGGAGAATATTTTTTGCCTTGCTGTACCTATATTTTTTCTTCCTGATAAATCTTTTGGATAGCCATGCTACTATATCCTGATATATTCCCATTGGACAGATGGACGAGCAGTAAACTCTGCCGAAGATCAGGGTGAGCACAATCAGTGATACCAGAATAATAATATTAAGTGCCAGGAGTGCAGGAATAAACTGGATCTCAGCCAGAATACTAAGACTTTCCGGTAGTATTTCCCTGAAATCAAGGAAATAAAGTGTTATTAGTGTGAACAGGATGACAGACAGAATAACCCGTATCTTTTTTAACATAATGTTTTCTTTTATTGTTGCTTGCTTATTTTCTTACTCTATTATTTACTTCCTTACTTCCTTGCTTCCTCGCTTGCTTCCTTGCTTCCTTGCTT
>NZ_DCEN01000059.1:3611-15994 GCF_002316955.1 Proteiniphilum sp. UBA1028 | reverse complement strand
CTTCCTTCCTTCCTTCCTTCCATTCTCGGTTATACGCAGAGACATAATCCGGTTGATATTACCGGATTATTACGCCGAACAACTCTAAATAAAAACAGACGGAATTACATTCGTACTCTTCTGATGTTTAAATTGTCAAGATTCATAGTACCAATACCCAATTCTTGTCCCTTGGCAATGTGGGTCACCTTTTCTATAGGCATCTCACGAGCCTGGTTGAAGAAATTAGCAGCAGCAGTATCGGCGGCAATAATATCCTGAGATACAAACAACCCTTTTGAGAGAACCACATCGGAGAGTGATTTTCCTTTAGGGCCGCTTGTTTTCATTAATCTATAAGCGTCCACCACATTTAAGACCGGCCGTTTTTCGTATGTACATACATCAGCGATGCATTGTTGAAGGTCGTTTGCATGGAAATAACCTCTATCCCATACAATCCCCATATAGTTTTTCATTGAGATAGTTAATTGTGCGCCGCCATGATTTTTGAGTACAGGCACATTTATCCATTTATCGCTATCCACGATTGCCTGGTGAATCTTTGCAGTTTTAAGGCTTCTCCCTTTGGGCAGTGAGACTGTTTTGTAATATGATTCCTGATGGGCGGGAACCACTTTGGCACCTGCATTTTTTGCTGCTTCCTCAATGCCACTGTTAGTGTATGATTTTCGCCAGTCGTCGCAGGTGTGATCAAACACTGTAACCTCCGAAGCACCGGCGTCGAAACATTGTTTGATAATTTCCATAACCAGTTTTGGGTTGGTATTGGCTGCCATTTCAACAGGCTGGTCCCACCCGATGTTGGGCTTCACGCAAACCTTGTCGCCTTTGCTGATAAAATTTTTCATTCCACCTATTTCTGCAATCGCCCTGCGGAACATGTTTTCGGGTTCATCTCCCATTACTGCCACCAAATCGTATTTTGAGGCTGCGTTGGTAGTTTCGAACGATTGGGTTAGAACACTCATCGCACCCACTTCTTTTACTGTAGTAAGGGCAGCACCTGTAAGAGCTACCGCCCGTAAGAATTTCCGTCTGTCCATAATCTAATTTATTTTGGTTTTGTTAATTTACTAATCTTTGAGTCATCTCCGAAAGCCACTAATATATAAATAATTATTTATATATTATTGATATCAATATTTATATTGGTTTGTTTACAATAAAAGAGGCTGTTTACAGGGGGCTCATCTTTGTAATTTATAAGCATAAAAATGATTTTCGTTTGTAATTATCATCTTTGCGTAAAGTTTACCTGCTTTTTTAAATATACTTAAACTGCACCTGTAACCCTCCGGAAACTGTAGCTCCAGGCATGGGATATCCAGCATTGATCTCATATTTCTGGTCAAGCAGGTTTTCTCCTTTTAAAAAGATATTAAGCCACTCTGATGCCTTGAATCCAGCACGAGCATTCCAAAGCAGGAAATTTTCCTTTATATGTTCAGGGCGGACGGCTTTGTACAGATTACCAATATATTGCATGCCTGTAGAAAAATTCAACCGATTTTTGGTATATATTCCGCTCACATACAACTTATGTTCAGGAGCAGCAATAATCTTATGTCTCATATAGAGATAGCTGTAGTTGCTCGAGAGTCGCAAGTGATTGGTAACCATGTAAATAGAGCTTATCTCGAAACCTTTGTTTTCTACTTTTCCGGTATTGCTCCATTTACCGATACCCGGTTCCACACGTATCATATTATCACCATTTATGTAAAAAAGGTTTACTCCTATGTTAAATCTGTTTCCCAATAGAGTTTGCAGATACGATAGTTCGTAATTCCAGAGTTGTTCCGGCCTCAGACCGGGATTTTTCGGCGGGAACATATACATCTCCCGAATGGCTGGATTGCGAAATCCCTTGCTTACGATGGCTTTAATTACTGTGGGAGATGAAGGAGTGAAACTTATTCCAAACTGAGGTATCCATTCTGAACCGTTTATTTCATGATGATCGAGGCGGATGCCTGTGTTTATTGTAAGTGATTTATCCAGTAAAGTTTGCTGCACATTCACGTAACCCGCCTGATTGTTGAGGTGAACATCTGCTAACTCTTCATTATTCACTTTGTCATTGAATTTGTTCCATGCTTTTCCTCCGAAGCGTTGAAAATCGAGTCCGGCAGTTGTCTTGTTTCCTTCAAAAAAAGAATAGGACTGAGAGACTGAAAATCCAAACATTTGGTCATTTGAACGAAAACGATAGTCAGGCGGCAGAGAGGATGAAAGGCTTGAGATACCGTCGTTTATTTCATGCCTGCCGAAATTATAAAAGAATTTTAATGCTCCCGATGTGTGGGTAAATTCATTTTCCAAAACAGCAGAAGCTACTCCCCGTAAAATATCGGCATCATTGTCGATCATCAGGTTGGAGATCGATCCCGGGTTGGATGACTTAGTATTAGAGAGGTTGAGGTCGATAAATCCCGACCAATTTCCGGATAATTGATAACCAGCCTTTCCATAAGCGTTTACCTGCCTGTACTCCATGTTTTCCCTATGACCGTCAGAGCGGTTGTATCCGATGTTTCCTACAAGTTGCAACCTCTCTTTCCTCCATCCGTTCATTACTTCTCCACTAAACGTGTTGTGGCTGCCGTACATAGTTTGGGCAGATTGTTGAAGTCCCTCCTGTTGTTGCTTTTTGGTTATGATGTTGATCACGCCACCCATAGCGTTGGAGCCATAAAGAACAGAAGCGGGGCCCCGGACTACTTCCACACGTTCCGCCATCATTGATTGATAACTGTCCGCCAGCGGATGTCCCATAAGTCCCATGTATTGGGGATGGCCATCAATTAAAACCAATACTCCCGATGTAGGCATTCCCCCTATTCCTCTGATACTCATTCCGCCAGCGGCGCCATTTGCCACACCATATCCTATAACGCCTCTCTGTGTGATGAAGAGCCCGGGCACTTCCTCCGTAAGTATGGGAAGCAGCGATGGCTCTAGCCGGTTTCGTATCTGTTGTTCTCCGACAATGGAAATACTCATGGGTACATTGCGCAGATTTACTTTCGGTATGCTACCCGTAACTATCACCTCATCCAGGCGAATGGTGTCATTCAGTTCTTCGTTATCGGTGTACCCGTTTCCCGCCAGCAGCGTATGGGGCACTAATAAGCAGGAAAAAATAAAAAAGGTGATTCTTCTCATACAATCCAGGGAAATCTGAAACATGATTCGTCATATAGCGAATAATCAGCCCTGCCGTTCACGGCAAAGGTTTTTATCTGCCTGGCGCCATGTAAAAGATTGATAGCAAAATCTACTGTAGCACCTGTTTTTATACGATCTTCAACCAATAGCACTGTCTTATCCTTATATTCGAAATTTATTGGAGAGACAAGTACCGGGCTGTCGTATTTAGGCTTTTGGCTGGGATCTCGCAGGTTTATTTTTAACAGTTGTATTTCTACGTTCAAACGCTGATTGATGATTGCAGCAGGTATTACACCCCCGTTGGCAATTGCCACAATCATATCGAAAGTCTCGCGGAACTCTATCTCGCGAAACTTTTTCATAACCTCTTCGAAAGGTTTTACTTCAATCATTTTAAACTCTGGCCAGTGCTTTCAGCACAAAATATCCGCCGAAAAGCTGGATAATCATTCCGGGAATACCGATACGGAAATCCTGAGCAGCAACGGTGAAATTTTGAGTCATTATCCACTCAATACCCGTTCCGATAACCTGATAGGCTATGACAGCAATCAAAATGCCTAATAGAGACACTTTCCCAAAATGTTTTGCAGCCATTGCTGCAGCGACAGCCAGAATGCCCGATTTGATCATTATGGCTGGAAGTACAGCTACCGGGGGCATGCCAAATAGTAAGCTGTTGGCCAAGGGTGACAGGATAGCTGTTAGTAGTCCCACATGAATGCCATATTTATAAGCGGCAATCAGGGTGAAGAAATATATTGGCAAAAATATAAACCCACCTTGCGGAACTAGGTGTGCCAGCTGTGGTAACAGAAGGTTTCCTGCAATAAAAACAGCAGCGAATAGATAGGTTTTCGTGTTGCTTAGTCTTAAAGAATACAGTTTAGCTGTTGTGGACATAGTGATCAGTTTTATATCGATTTATAAATGTAACTATTCTTGGAGGCATATTTCAACATATACAAAACTATAAAGAAAATTTTGTATTTCGTTGCTGATGCTGGGTTTTTTTATTTAAAAAATTAAAAAACCCAGTCAAAAAACTTTATTTTGTAATGATCAAATCAATTATTTGCGATTATTTCAATCATATGGGCTTCTTTACTGCCGATATGGAATTTGATAGTTAGATTGTGTTGTCTGAGCTGCTATTGCAATGTACAAAAAAAATATTTCAAGCAGATATGTTTTTAAATTTTCCATTTTAATTGTATTATAGGTTATTTTTCTTGATGGTTAGTTAAATACTTTTTTAATACAATGAGAGTCAGCAAGAAACACTGTTGTATTTCAGTAAAGTTTAACGCAATGATAATTTATCCTTTAACCAATATATTATAAGCAATCATTAAATAAAACACTTGGTTGTTGTTTCTGTCACAAAGCAATTTCTAAAAAACTGTGCCGGAAAAGCAACTTATAATCTTTTCCGGCACAATAAAATCTTAATGTTGATATTATACTAAAGATCTACAACTCCTTTACTCTTATATTCCTGAATTTCACAACCGTTCCGTGTCCCAGAAATCCGATATGTCCTTTTTTATTGAAAAGTCCCGGGTGCTCTCTGCCATCTATCGTTCCGTTTTTGGCAGCTTCACGAATATTTCCGTCTAAGATTGTTGTCCCATTCAGTATTACTTTAATATTGTCTCCATCGGCAATAACTTCCTGGTAATTCCATTCGCCTGTCGGTTTAAGGAAGCCTCTTTTAGCTGGGATCACCCCATATACCGACCCGTGATACTGATATTTCTGCAGGTCTTTATAAACGGGTGCTTCATTATCGAGAATCTGCAGCTCCATACCCTGGTAGGCAGCATCACCTTCCATCGGAGTACGAATCCCCAGCCCGTTGTTGGCATCGGGTGTGAGCATAAACTCAAAACGAAAGACAAAATTATCATACTCTTTCTTGGTGTAGAGGTTACGGTTGATTCCGCTGTAGTTCTTACCAGGATATACTGCTATCACTCCATCTTCCATAATATAGTCGGTGGTGTTTCCTGTCCAGTGATGCATGTTTGTACCATCGAAGAGTACCTCAAACCCTTCTTTTTTCTCCT
Source organism: Proteiniphilum sp. UBA1028 (assembly GCF_002316955.1). Taxonomy (NCBI): domain Bacteria; kingdom Pseudomonadati; phylum Bacteroidota; class Bacteroidia; order Bacteroidales; family Dysgonomonadaceae; genus Proteiniphilum; species Proteiniphilum sp. UBA1028. Next base: position 10,751 of record NZ_DCEN01000059.1, on the reverse strand, counting down.
GTTCTGAGAGTTTGAATGGTTCAGGGCGTTCCAGTTCTTTGATCATGATGTCGCGATATGCCACTTTGCTACCGTGAGCCTGCAACTCAATTTGCTCAACAGGGAATATCGGCTGGCTGCGATCCCAATAGTTTTCCAGAATGACATTGTCAGTTACCAGCTGGCCGTTAAGCCACACCGAAACGCGGTCGCCTATCATCCTGATACGGAATGTATTCCATTCACCCACCTTTATATCTGCCACCTTAAGTGGTTTACTGGGATTCACCTGATTATTATAGAGCCCGCCTGACCCGACTTGTGCACCTACGTTTACTCTTGCTGTGTCCCATATTTGTACCTGCGGAGTTCCGCGAAGATAGATGCCAGCATCAGGTTCAGGCCCTTCATACAGTTTCCAGTCTATTAGCATATCAAAATCGCCGTATTGTTCCTCGGTACAGAGGTTGTCGCCTTTTCCCGTAAAGAGCAGTACTCCATCTTCAACAATCCAGCTTTCTGCTGCTTCCTTGTCTGCTTTCTGCTGTGCCTGAGTAAGTTCTTTCTTGTTCATGGCTGCCCTTTTGATCGGGTTTGCCACCAATCCTTTCCATCCGTCCAGGTTTTCCCCATTAAAGATAGAAATATATCCTCCCTCCTGTGAGTTTTCCGAGAGATATTTCTGGATGGATTGCCTCTGATAGTCTGCATCGGGATTTTGAAGTGTTTGACTTACTTTATCCAGTATTTTCTTTGTTTCTGTGCCGGCAAAAGAGGGATTGTTAATTGCAATATTCATTGCCGCAATAGCAGCTGTCTCGCTTGTTTGAGGCTGCTCCATATAGGGAGCAACGAAAAGCATTGCCTGGTATTGGGCGGTAGTGCCCATCAGTTTAATAATTTCATTCTTCTGTTTGTCGTTTTGGGCAAATGACATCGTTTCGCGCAGGAAGAGGTATTTAACGGCACCTGTTTTATTAGATCCGGCGATTGTCGAAACAAGCGCATCGGTTACCTTTTCCAGTTCCTGATTGTTTTTGCTGCTTCTTGCTATATCCAAAAGAGGATAAACAACGTTAAACGATTTCCATCCGGCAAGTGCTTCAAAAGCAGCGCTTTTATTTTTACCGGTTTCTTTACCATATGCTTTGGAAATAAGATCCATTGCCTGCGGGGTTCCGCTGTTTGCGAGGGCGCTGTAATAGAGGTGTTTGTTGGCAGATTTACCCATTCTTCCGGCAACCAGATTCAGTTGCTCATCCGCCGGAAGAAAGTTGAGTGCCGCATTAATTGCCTGCCGTATTGCGGGTGCATAGCTTGCATCGGACTGCTCAAGCAGGGTGAAAAGGTCAGATAGGTTTCTGTCAGTTACAACCTCTTTCAGTGTGTTTGCAGCTTCGGTTTTCACTACTGTATTGCCAGTAAATATCTGATTATAAACGAGATTGTATTGGCTCTCCATTTTGCGGTTTGCAATAAGTTGCAGGATTGCCTTTTTCCCCTCATCTCCGCATTCGTTAAAAACTGATGCAAGGGTGTAAGATATATCACCGTCAAAGGTTGATAAAGCATTTTGTGTTAGTGTAACTGTCTCTTTATCATCGCTTTTTAGCAGGGCAGCTAATGCAATAAGAGCCTCATCTCCACCGATTCTTGCAAGAGAATGAGCTGCAGCCTTTTGCACTTCCTTGTCAGAAGATTTTACAAGCCTTATGATTTGAGGAAGGGCTGTTTTTCCGTTGTTTTCTGCAGACCAGTAGATAAGGGTTGTCTGTATCTGGGTCGATTTGTTAGAGGATAGCTCCTTTAATATCAGCTCATTCGCTTTTTTATCATTCTGAAAAGGGTATGCGTTGAGCACAGCGTTTATATAAGTGATATCACCATCTTTAATAACATTCTTCAATAAGTTCACTTTTTTCGTGGATTCCTGTGCCAGGATCAATTGCATGGCAGCACTCCTCAGTCCCGTGTCATTCTGTCTGGAAGCAGTGGAAAGTAGCTTCTTTGCTTCTTTCTCTACCAGTTTGGGGTTGCCGTTGTTGAGCCTGTCAAGTAATTTGATATATGATGCAGTGGCACTGTTTTTATTATATGCAAATCCGGCCTTTGCCGCTGCCTCTCTTAATGGTTCAAGGGCATCTTCTGACCCCACATTGGCTAATGCATTGAGAATTACTTTTTCCATTTTTTCCTGTGTGCTGTTGCTTAACAGGCTAAGCAGGGCCGGTTCGGCTTTTTGGTAATCGGTCTGGGCAATGGCGTTAACAAGGTTGAGCCTTATCTCATCCGATCCACCTGAGGAGAGAGCTATCAGTAGAGCATCATGTGCTTTCTCTGTTCCGATACTTACCAGCGCTTGCGACGCATCGTCTGAGAGATAGCTGTCAGTAAGGAAATCGGCTAATACGTTTACACTTTCGTCAGTTCCTATTTTTCTGAGTTGGCGTATAATGAATGCCTTCACCTCTTTATCGAGAGGTTGGGCGAGTGCCTTTCCGAATGCTTTTTCAGCCACTGACCGTTTGTTGTAGTCGTTTGCCACAAAGCTGGTCCAGCCGCTAATGGCGTAATCCAGCACTTCGTTACTCTCTTTTCCGGGAGGATTCATCCTTCCTATAATTTCCAGCAGTCCCTTTTCACCGGTGGAGACTAAATCTGAAATAATCTGGTTGTAATTCTTCGGGGTGTCTGCCGGCAGTTGGGCCAGTGCATCGGCGATGATGGTAGCATCGGTTCTGCCTTGCGGTGTCTGAGCCTGAATTCCGGCAGTTATCAGAAGGCTCAGAAAAAATATGATAAATCGTATATGTTTCATCTTTTTTTATTTTAAGAGATTATATAGTCCAGGGAGCTCTCATAGGCTGATCAATCAGTCTGTTAGCTTCTTCGTCATTGACAAACATTTCATTTACCGGGTCAAACTGCAGTGTTCTGTTTAGTTGAAGCGCTATAGCACCCATGTTCACGATAGTACATGAGCGGTGCCCGTTCACCTCGTTCAGTGCAAACTTCTGTCTGTTTCGAACAGACTCAAGGAAATTAGTATTCTGTTCGCGTGGTTCGGGGAATGCAGCCAGTTTCTTTTCCCAGTCGGGGATATCGCAAACAAAGTTTTTGTAAACATTTCCTTTTGGCCCTGAAATATAGGGGGTGTCAGGTTTTCCGTAATCGCCACCCCAGAGTATGATCTGACAGCCGTCTTCATAAGTGTAAGTGATTGAACGCCATGTGCCGACTGCGTCGGGATGCTGTTGAGGTGCATCAACCTCCACTTTAACCGGACTTGTATTGTCTTTACCCAACATGTACTGTACGGGGTCGATATAGTGCTGTCCCATATCACCTAATCCTCCGCCATCGTAGTCCCAGTAACCACGAAAGGTCTGGTGAACGCGATGTGCATTGTATGGCTTATAGGGAGCCGGCCCCAGCCACATATCATAATCTAGTTCCTGAGGTACAGGCTGTGGTTCAAGGTGTGTTTTCCCCACCCAGAAGAATTTCCAGTCGAAACCGGTATGTTTGCTGATGGTCACTTTCAGAGGCCATCCTAAGAGCCCGCTGTCGATCAGTTTTTTTAGCGGCTTTACCGGGGTGCCAAGGCCGTAAAATTGATCCTTGAAGCGGAACCAGGTGTTCAGACGGAAAATATTACCATGTTGTGCTATTGCTTCCCTAACACGTTTCCCTTCTCCTATGGTTCTTGTCATCGGCTTTTCACAGAAAATATCTTTTCCTGCCTTTGCTGCTTCAACCGACATAATTCCATGCCAATGGGGTGGGGTAGCAATGTGAACGATATCAACGTTTTTATCAAGGATAAGATCCCTAAAATCGTGATAGAGGTTGATCTTTTCTTTTACCATTGCAGCTGCTTTGGTAAGGTGATTTTTGTCGACATCGCACATAGCAACAACACGTGTGTTATCGTAGGAAATGTGACCGCGTCCCATTCCTCCCACGCCGATAATTCCCTTGGTAAGTTCATCGCTGGGAGCAATCATCCCTTTCCCCAGCACATTCCGGGGCACAATTGTCAGCAATGTAACTCCACCGATAGTTTTTAAAAAATGTCTTCTGGTGGTCATTGTTATTATAAAATTTAATTACTTATAGGTATGTGAAAAATTAACTTTGTAAAAATAATGTTTTCTGAGGAGAAAAAAGAATGAAAAGTTAGATAAAGAATAAAAAAAGAGTAAAAGTAACAGGTGTTAAATTTTAAGTACACTTTTTGTTAAATAAATGAAAGACTGTTTCATCTTTTAGAAAAAGCATACTTGAATCTTTCTAGATAGGTACAAAAATCTCCTTGTTTGTCATGCTTGGAGAGCCAGCAAAGGGATAAATCTTTCAAAGTAAGTTCAAAAGTTTCTGCTGCTTCATAAACCAGAAAAAAGCCGGGCCCAAATGCACATAAAAAAAGGAGACTGTCCGGCTTTTAAAAACAGTCTCCTTTGAAATATTTGAAATAGGCTATTCTTTGTGAGGTGCACCTGCCAAAGGAATTGTCTCGGGGATGTTTTCCACTTTACCCATAAGGTAAGTTTTGGGACCCAGGTATAACTCGGAATTCAATATCTCATCCCAGGTTATGTCTTTTCCTGTGTATGCTGCTATTCTACCCATAATGGTTACAAGCGTAGAGTAAGCCTGGTCAACCCCGTCGTTTATGGTGTTCCCTGTTCTTATTGCGGTGACCAGGTTTATATGTTCCTGAACGAAGGGATTGGTCACTTTCCATTCCGACTGGTTGTCATTTTCAGCAGGTAAAGGGTACTCCCAAACAATATTTCCTTTCAGGTCATACAGCTTTCCGGATGCGTCTGCATAACCGTTTGAGCAATTAATCTGCTCAACTTTCCCATTACTGCACCCGTCTATCTGACGTGAAGCGCAATGTCCTCGCATGCCGTTTTCATAAAGATATTCGATACTGAAAAAGTCGTACTGATCACCGGTGACCCTTCTTTGGCGCCCTCCCCAACCGGTAGCTTTTACAGGGTACTGCCCAAAATACCAGTTCATCACATCTATCTCGTGAATGAACTGTTCTGTAATATGATCTCCTGACAGCCAGCAGAAGTTTACCCAGTTTCTTAGCATATACTCCATATCTGTCCATTCCGGCCTTCTGTTGCGAAACCACAAGGCTCCCCCGTTCCTGATAATGTTTGCTCCGGTTATTTCACCGATTTCACCGTTTAATACCCTTCGTCGGGTCTCCATATAGTCCTTCTGTGAACGGCGAATGGTCCCGCTGATTATATTCAGATTAAGTGATTCAGCTCTTTTTACTGCTGCCAGCACTTTCCTTACACCTGTGGGGTCAACAGCAATAGGCTTCTCCATAAAGATATGTTTTTTTGCGTTCACAGCGGCCTCTACATGTGTAGGACGAAAATGTGGAGGTGTGCATAACAGTACTATATCAATTCCCGAATCAATAACTTTCTCATAGCTGTCGAAACCAATAAAACAATTCTCATCAGGAATTTCCACATTTTTTTTCTTTTTCAAAATCTCCCTACAGGCATCCATCTTATCCTGGAAGACATCACCAAGAGCCACTATCTGCAGATTTGGCCCTGCATTCAGGAAATCTATTGCAGCACCAGTACCACGTCCACCACAACCGACCAATCCGGCTTTTAGAACTTTTCCATCGGGTGCCTGATCTGGTAATACAGGGAGTGTTAACCCGGTTTTTTTATCTTTTTTTTGAGATGAGCAAGAACTCAGAATCGGAATTCCAGCGGATATTCCTATTGTTCCGGCTACTACTGAACTTTTTAGAAAATTTCTCCGTGATAATTGATTGTTTTGTTGCATTTCGAAATAATATGTTTTAAGACTTCAGATAACTGAAAATTATATCAATAGATTGTAATTCACATTTGGCAAAGTTAGAAAAATAACGAAGTAATATATTCATAATTTGCGAAAAATGAGTTTCAAAAAAAGATTAATCAGAGGATAGACTTATATCTTAAGAAATATTTTTCGCCTATAGAGGATATAAAGAAACACCCATCCTATGGTTATATATCCTGCAGACATGACAATGGGAGCCCAAGTTTCGGGAAAGAGTTCAGCAATACCACGGAAGAAAAATTCATTTGCATTTCCCCACCGTATGATACGGTTAGCAAGATAGATTGTAATAGGGTTCATCCCTATCACGACGAAGAAAAAAGACCACTTACTTAACCTCCACACGTCAATAATCAGGTAAAAAATAGCCATCAAAAGCAGGCTTATACCTCCAACCCAACAGACAAAAGAGCTGGACCACAGTATTTTATTAATAGGGAAGGCAAGATTCCATAACTGACCTGCTATCATAAGGATAACACCTGCAATAGCCATATACAATACTTTCTTTAATGGTTTCAGGTTTGTTAAAAGCAGCTCCCCTGTCAGAATACCTAATAATCCTGTCCCAGTAGCGGAGATCAGAGCCAATATCCCTTCGTTATCTCCCAGCTCAAAACAGCAGAAACGTCCCGGTAACAGAAGCCTGTCGATATAACTTGCAATATTTCCCTGCATTGAATAATGATCGGGATCTCCAGTATCAGGTGCCTTAAACAGTACAAAAAGGAGCCAGTAGAAAATCAGGATACCCCAGAACCAGATTACACGTGTTTTTGATTTTTTCGTATTCATGAAAATCAATGTGGCAAACATCCATGCCAGTCCAATTCGTCCCAGAACGCTTGCATAACGCAGGTTTGCGAAATCGAAGCTGATACCGTTATTGTAAATAATACCTATCAGCACAAGTAGCAACCCTCTCTTAAAAATATGCCTGTAAAGTGAATTCCTTCCATCTTCCATCTTTAAACGCTTTTGTGCAGAGAAGGGAAATGAGACACCGGCAATGAAAAGGAACAAAGGAAAGATCATGTCATATGCGTGAAAACCATGCCATTCTATATGTGTCATCTGGTTTGCCCACCACTGCAGAGCGGGTAATCCGGTTAAAGAGCCCAGCAGTATAAAAAACTCACCTGCACCCATAATCCAGAACATGTCGAATCCTCTCAGAGCATCGAGTGACTTTAGTCGCTGTGGCTGAATCTCGTTTCTAGTTTTTTGTTTCATCGATACAAGATACAATTTATTACAGATACGATATAATCTCATCCATTTGTG
>NZ_DCEN01000059.1:1861-3306 GCF_002316955.1 Proteiniphilum sp. UBA1028 | reverse complement strand
GAGTTCATCAGCTCGCGGCTGAACTCTTTGATGTGGAGTTTCATAATGCGTCTGTTTAATGTCCTGATCCAATGCTCAGGCCATCCGTAACGCAGCACATTACCAATATCGAAATACCATCCTACAAGAGGATGATTTATTTCATCAACAAATCTTTTTGCTTCCACCGGACTTATGAGGAAATTGTTCCATACGTTTTCCAAAGCAATTTGCATCCCTGTTTCTTCTGCATAAGGAATCAGCTCTCTGATTGAGTTTTGAGAAGTGATGTATGCCTGCTCGTAAGATACCTTTTCGTTGACTACACCCGGCACGACTAAAACCGTGTCTCCACCCATCTCTTTCACCTCCTGCAAAGATTTCGCGACAGAGTCGATACACTTTTTCCTCACGGCCGGGTCGGGATCGGAAAGGGGTGAACTCCAGTGGTCCTTGTTTACAACCGAGGGAAGTTCAATCCCCGATTTGGCTTTTGCCTCAAGGATCTCGGGCATATTAAAATCAACAGGTGAGTTTAGTTCTACACCGTTGAATCCAAGATCTACGGCAAGTTTAAATTTGTCAGTTAATGACAACTCCTCTTTGATCATTCCAAGCCCCAAGCTCTTTTTTAAGGCGACTTTTTGTTTCGGCTTATTGTCTACAAGGGTTGATGATAGACCCAACGATGGAGTGACAGTCTCAATGGGCGATATCGTTGCAGACAAGGGAGAAACGACTGTCGCTCCCGCAATGGCGGCAGCCGATTTAATAAATTCCCGTTTGTTCATATCTATGATTATTTAAATTCAGTAATTCCTGGAATAGCAATAGGTATATCATATTTTGTATCATACACAGTAATTTGCAAAACGATTTAAGCAAAGATTAAATGCTTATATTAGTGACATTCTTTTGTCACAAATATAGTCGAATTTTTTAACATGTCTATGAATTTCACAAAGAAGGAGAGATTAGTGCATGAAAAAACAAATGGGCACCAAATATTTCCTCTTAATATCTGCCTATTCTATAAATTTATGGTTTAGTAACCCAAAGTGTAAACTTATTGGGGTGTATACATTTCATCAGTCTCTCACGGGAAAAACAGCAATTCGTAATGTACTGCACCCATAGGGGATAAGTTCAATGTCTTCTTCATTACCAATGTCTTTTTCCTGTTCAGTGAGAAAATAAGATACCGGGCCGGCCGACCCGTTGTATTCTTTCCATCCGGGGAGGCGTAATCCTGTTGTTCTTATTTTAACAGGTGCATTTTGCAGCGTCCAGGGATAATCTGAAGTCATGTTTTTTGTTTCAACAATAAAAGCTTTCTCAACATTTTCTTTACTTAAGTTACGGATAGGTAAGGCATAGTTCCAGGGAGAGTCGCTGGTGACCTGGTAATACCATTTTCCGTAACGTTTGGTTTCGTGGGGCTCTGTTGTTTTCTTTTGCCAGTTTTC
>NZ_DCEN01000059.1:0-1561 GCF_002316955.1 Proteiniphilum sp. UBA1028 | reverse complement strand
AATACGCAGGTGGAACGGAAATTTTATTCTTTCTTCTTTTTTATCTGGAAACTCAAAGGTAAAAGTAATGGTTTCCTCAAAAGGATACTGTGTGGACTCTTTAACGGTGATGAGTTGTCCATTTCCTACCTTTGCTGAAACCTCCGATGGGGCATACACCATTGCGGCAATGCCGTTATCGTTGGTCGCATACCAAAGATTCTGCGTAAACTTGGGCCACCCCTGATGCATGTTGGAGGTACAGCAGGGGTATCCGGTGAGTTCTCCGAAAAGGTTGTCTGTATCGTGATGGGGAGTTACGAAATTTCGCATGTCCCGGCTGACTTTAATCTGGTTGACCTGCTGGTAATACTGTCGAGCGCCAAAATCGTCGGTGGTTTGAGTTGGTAAGGCATTATAAGCAATTTTTTCGAGGTGGTCTGCCCATTGCACATCACCGGTAACCTGAAGGATACTCTCCAGCGAATACATCATCTCCACTGCGGTGCAAAGCTCAGAACCTTGAACGGGATTTCCAAAACGGAGCAATTCGTCGCCCGCCCATAATCCGATGGGCAATCCGATGGTGTTGCGCATATCGCGGACAGCCTTTTTTACCGCTTCGAGCAGTTCAGGATTTTGATTCTGCTGGAAATAGATAACCGGTTCTTTAAATCCCTGTCCGAGATTTACACAATGTAAGCTGTGCTGGCGCGATAGATGATCCTGATGGAGGAATACATCCGTCCAGTTGAATGTTTGTTTGTGGATCAGCTCACCCAATTCGAGTAAAAAAGGATCTCCCGTAATGTTGTACAGCCAATAGACCATCATCAGGTTATCTCCTCCGCGCTGTTCTCCCCAGAATGTCCAGTTTCCCAGCGGATGGTTGGGTAATTCTTTCAGCTGATAGTTGAAATATTTTGTCATAAAGGGAATTATCCGTTTATCCCCGGTTGCGGAATAGTATTGCTGCATTACTTTCAGCATCACCATTTTAGGCCACCAGTCGTGAGCGTTGTTTCGCTGCAGGCCTTCTTCGGGTTCCCGGTCGGTATCCGGGCCAAAGTATCCGTTTGGCTTTTGCGATGCCAACGTCCACTCAATCCAGGGCTGTACTTTCTTTGTTAATTCCGCATCGTTCATAATATAGGCGAGCGGCAAGAGTCCGTCAATCCAGTACGGTCCTCGTTCCCACACGTCTCCGTCACCGCCCAGCCATCCGTTTCTCTGTCCGGCGACCTGCGGGTAAATAGAGTCCAGATGTCCTGTCATTCCTGTCCGCATCCGGTTCAATTGTTCTTTGAGCCACCCTTGAGGGCGTATAGCTCCGACGGGCAGTTCGATATAGGTTTTGCCGGTCAGCGGGGCACGGTTGCCGGGATAGTTAGGTGGTTGCCCGGAGTTACTTCCTTGTGAATGAAAGCCCAAGATCAAGAAGGTTGAAATAAAAATGGCAATTAAATATTTCATACGACTAAAATTATTAACTTTAAAATATGTCGTATGGAACCTGCTTTTAGTCATCAACATGGTTTCAAGCTGTTTACATGCTCATCTCATACGATTATTTTTATTTTCA
>NZ_DCEN01000043.1:64921-73489 GCF_002316955.1 Proteiniphilum sp. UBA1028 | reverse complement strand
TGGGCCATTGTAGAGTATATCCATGAACATCCGAAAGCAAGAGCCAAGACCTTGTTTGCAACACACTACCACGAACTGAACGAGATGGAAAAATCGTTCAAACGAATTAAAAACTACAATGTGTCTGTGAAGGAGATCGACAACAAGGTGATCTTCCTGCGGAAACTGATGCCGGGCGGCAGCGAGCACAGCTTCGGTATCCATGTAGCCAGAATGGCCGGGATGCCACATAGCATAACCAAACGTGCCGACTCCATCCTCTCGGCCATGGAGTCGGCAAACCGGAAAGAGGGCATCAAAAAGCCCATCAAGGATTTCATCGAGAAACGCGAGGGGTATCAACTTAGCTTCTTCCAGCTCGACGACCCGATCCTCACCCAGATTCGCGACGAGATTATCCATCTCGATGTGAACAACCTGACGCCCATTGAGGCGCTCAACAAGCTGAACGAGATAAAAAAAATTGTAAAAGGAAAATAAATAATATACCCGCCTCGCGTTGTCGCCACATTCGGAGCATCACAACAGTCGGGCTTGCAAGACATGTACAACGAACTTAACCCCAACGAGCCGCATCGCGCCGGGCGTATTGAAGTGATTTGCGGATCGATGTTTTCAGGCAAAACAGAAGAACTGCTGCGCCGGTTGCGCCGCGCCAGGATAGCACGACAGAGCGTGGAGATCTTTAAACCCGCCATCGACACACGCTATTCACATGACGAAGTGGTGTCGCACGACAGCAACGCGATACCATCAACGCCCGTGGAGCACTCCGCCAACATATTGCTACTGTCGTCGGAAGTAGAGGTCGTGGCGATCGACGAAGCACAGTTTTTTGATGAAGGCCTTGTGGAGGTCTGCCAGCAGCTGGCCGACCAGGGTGTGAGGGTAATCGTGGCGGGACTCGATATGGATTTCAAACGCACTCCTTTTGGTCCGATGCCTGCCTTGTGCGCCATTGCCGATGATGTCACCAAAGTACACGCCATCTGCGTGGAGTGCGGCAACCTAGCCAGCTATTCACACAGGCTGGTAAAAAACGACAAACAGATCATGCTGGGAGAAACCGAGGAATATCAGCCGCTCTGCAGAAGATGTTACCAGAAAGCACTGGAGAAATAAATAGCCTGAACCTCTCGAAACCCCTCTTTCAACAACAAATTCACGACCTGTTTTTATAGTTGAAGCGGCACATTTTTTGTATCCTCCAAAACAAATAAGCCACTCGTTTGTTACTCTCTATATTACCAAAACGAAAATTAACTGAAACAAAACGAGTATTCACTTAAAAGATCAATTTATGAAACTAAAAAAACTATTGTTCGCAGGACTGCTGATTGCTGCATGCACCACTACACTCAAAGCACAGCAATATAACACCGCATTTGGTGTGAGACTGGGTTATGACAGCGGATTGACACTGAAACATTTCTTTGCTCCGGCAAGCGCGGCCGAGTTTATCCTCGCTGCCTCCCCCCGATACTTCCAGCTGACAGGCCTCTATGAGTACCAACAACCGGTACCGGGTGCACCCAACCTCGACTGGTATGTGGGGCTCGGCGCACACATCGGAGGAATTCATTACCAGAAGGATCGTTATGACAATGCTTTTCTGCTGGGCGCCGATCTCATTGGCGGACTTGAATACATCTTTCCGCAGGCGCCATTCAATGTATCGCTCGACTGGAAACCCTCCTTTAACTTTACAAACGACTATAACGACTACTGGTACAGCGGCTTCGCACTTAGCTTGCGCTATACATTCAGATAATTGAATGGCCCCAGGAACGGATAAACCGCTTTCAGCCGAAAGCGGTTTTTTTATGCTGTTCCGACATAAATGCCTATTTTTGTACTCATGCAAAAAACAGGAAAAAAAAGCGATTCGGATCTGCTCAAACAACTCAACGAAGCACAACGTGCCGCCGTGGAGTTTTGCGACGGGCCCTCGCTCGTAATCGCCGGCGCCGGCTCGGGCAAAACCCGCGTACTCACTTACAAGATCGCCTACCTGCTGGAACAGGGACTGCCTCCCTTCTATATTCTGGCGCTCACCTTCACCAACAAGGCAGCCCGTGAAATGAAGTCGCGCATTGCAGAACTGGTCGGCGAAAAAAGAGCCCGCAGCCTGTGGATGGGCACCTTCCACGCCATCTTTTCACGCATACTCCGCAACGAGGCGGAAGCCATCGGATTCCGGTCCAATTTCACCATCTTCGACTCGTCCGACTCAAACAACCTGATCAGGCTGATCATAAAAGAGATGAGCCTCGACGACAAACTCTACCGGCCGGGATCTGTCCACAACCAGATATCGCGGGCAAAAAACAGCCTGATCACCCCGGCCATGTATGCGGCTAACGACGAGATTCAACAATACGACCGCATGGCAAAGCGCCCCAGGTTGTCGGAAGTATACCAGCGATACCAGAACAGGCTACGCTCCGGCAACAGCATGGATTTTGACGACCTGCTCATGTATACCAACATTCTGTTCCGCGACCATCCGGAGATATTGGAAAAATACCGCAACCAGTTCCAGTATATCCTGGTGGACGAATATCAGGACACAAACTTTGCACAGCACCTCATCGTGAAACAGCTGGCCGATGTGCACCATCGTGTGTGTGTGGTGGGCGACGATGCCCAAAGCATCTATTCCTTCCGAGGTGCCAATATTGACAATATCCTGAAATTCAAATCGAACTTCAGCGAGACGCGGATCTTTAAGCTGGAGCAAAACTACCGCTCCACACAAAACATCGTGAATGCAGCCAACAGCCTGATCAAAAAAAACAGCGAACAGATTTTCAAGGATGTCTTTTCGGAAAATGAACCGGGCGAAAAGATTGAGATCAGAAGTGCTTTTTCCGATTTTGAGGAGGGGCTCATCGTCTCCAACAAGATCGCACGGATGAGGCTTGAACAACATGCCTCCTTCGGAGACTTTGCCATTCTCTACCGCACGAATGCACAATCGCGTATCTTTGAAGAGTCGTTGCGGAAGAACAACATCCCCTACCGTATCTACGGGGGATTGTCGTTCTATCAACGCAAGGAGATCAAGGATGTGATCAGCTACTTCAGGTTGATCGTAAATCCCAGCGACGAAGAGGCGTTTCGCCGGATCATCAACTACCCTGCCCGGGGCATCGGCAACGTGACGGTGGCCAAGGTTGCATCGACAGCTGAGTTACATCAAATAAGCCTGTGGCAGGTACTGGAAAATCCGCTTGCGTATAACCTGGACATAAACGCGGGAACAGCTAAAAAACTGGCTGGCTTTCGGGAACTTATCCACGATCTGATTGAAAAAAATGGGTTTCTCAACGCCTTTGAGCTGGCGCAGGAGGTGATTAAAAACAGCGGCATAGCCAAAGAGGCCTACGAGGATATGACACCCGAAGGAATGAGCCGCACACAGAATATCCAGGAGCTGCTCAATGCCATGAATGAGTTTGTTGCTACAAGGCAGGAACAAGGCGAGGAAAACAACCAACTGGTCGATTTTCTGTCGGAAGTTTCTTTGCTTACCGACCAGGATACCGATAAGGATGGTGAAAACGAAAAAGTGACCCTGATGACGGTCCATTCCGCCAAAGGGCTGGAGTTCGACCATGTGTTCGTGGTAGGAATGGAGGAGGATCTTTTTCCATCCGCCATGGCCAAATCGGAGATACGCGGGCTGGAAGAGGAACGTCGCCTCTTTTACGTAGCCATCACCCGGGCTAAGAAAACCTGCACAATCACCCATGCCAGGAGCCGTTTCCGGAACGGAATCACCAATTCTGCCGTCGCAAGCCGCTTTCTGAAAGACATTGACTCTACATTCATTTCGATGGACAGCCAGCAGGTTGACAACAATGTGTCGTTCGCGCCACAGGCGGATGATTTCTGGGGATCGATGCGGGCACAACGGCTGCAAAAACAGGAAAAGCACATCGAGCTGCCAAATAAAGTAACTCCGGTACACCGGGCCACCTCTACCCTCCCCTTGTCGAAAGAGGCAAAAGAACTGGAGGTAGGCCATATCATTGAACACGAACGATTTGGGCGAGGTGTGGTCACCGCCATTGAAATGGGCGGAAACGACCGTCGTGCATTTGTGGAATTTGAGTCGGCAGGCAAAAAACAGCTTCTGTTGAAGTTTGCAAAGTTCACCATTGTGGGCAACGCCGGCTCCGATGCCTGAGTGATCAAATTTCCAGCAACGCCTTTTCTCCACTGCTGCCGCCAAACAGTATGTCGACGGGGTTTTCCAGCAATTGTTTCACCCGCAGCAAAAAGCTTACCGAGTCTCTACCGTCGATCACACGATGGTCGTACGACAACGCCACATACATCATGGGGCGGATCACCACCTGCCCCTCCAGGGCGACCGGACGGTCTATGATGTTGTGCATGCCAAGGATGGCCGACTGGGGTGGATTTATCAAGGGTGTGGACAACATGGACCCAAAGACACCGCCGTTGGTGATCGTGAATGTGCCGCCGGTCATCTCGGGGATCGACAGCTTCCCGGCACGGGCCTTCCCGGCCAGATCGGCGACTGCTTTCTCTATCTCTGCCAATCCCAGGCTCTCCACGTTTCTCACCACCGGCACCATCAACCCCTTGGGGGTGCTCACAGCCACGGCAATGTCGGCATATTCGTAAGCTACCAGGTTTTCACCGTCGATCATGGCATTCACATTGGGGTACTCCTGCAACGCAATGGCACTGGCCTTCATAAAGAAAGACATCATCCCCAGCTTGATCCCGTGTTTCTCCACGAACGCATTCTGATGTTTTTTGCGAAGATCCATTATGGGTTTCATATCGACTTCATTGAAGGTAGTCAGCATCGCCATTTCATTCTTCACAGAGACAAGACGTTCGCTCAACTTTCTGCGCAACGAACTCAACCGCGACGTGGTGGCATTGCGGCTGACTGTTTTTTTCAAGCCGGGGGTCTCATCGTTGCTTCGCGAAAGAATTGCCTCCACATCCTCACGCTTCAGCCTTCTGAGGCCGTTGATGACATCTTCAACAGACAAGCTGTTTTCCTCCATCACTTTTTTCGCCAAAGGGGTAACCCTCACCTTTTCATACTCCGGTGCAAGCGATTCATCGGGAAGGGGGAATTCTTCCGACTGGACGAGCGCTTCGGGTTGCGGGGACTTTTCAGGTTGCATGGATTTTTCGGACTGAACAGATTTTTCGGGTTGCACCGATTTTTCGGGTTGCACGGAGGTGTCAATGGTGCAGACCACGGAACCTACTTCAAGCATCTCTCCCTCCGACGCTCTGAAACTGATCTTCCCGGACCCTTCGGCCACCAGCATCAACGTGGCCTTGTCGGACTCCAGCTCTGCTATCTCGGTATCTTTGTTCACCATAGCCCCATCTTCCACCAGCCAACGAAAAAGCTCGACGTGCGTGATCGATTCACCCGGGCTCGGAACTTTTATTTCTATGATTGCCATAATATTGAAGTCAATTGTTATTCAAATAATACGATCCGGACAATTAGCTGGAAAATGATTTGCGGATAATGGCAGCCTGGTTGATCTTATGCCGGGCTGTCAATCCTTCTGCGGTAACACCGCTGGCAGGACGGCTGACTACGTGCAGCGGGAGATCGCTTAACTGATCCTTCACAAAGAGCGCAGCACCCATGTTTGCCGGCTCCTCCTGCACCCAGAAAAGCTCCACATTTGTTGCATACCGACTCAGGAGAGCTCGAAGTTGTTTGTCCGGAAAAGGATAGAGCTGCTCAAGGCGGATGATGGATATCTCCTCCTGCTGAATCTCCCTGCGGGCCTCCTCCAGCTCGTAGTATATTTTACCGGTGCAAAGGAGGATCCTTTTCACCTTTGCAAAATCACGGAGCTGCGCATCCTCCATCACTTCACGAAATCCACCTTCCGTAAATTCAGCCAGAGAAGAGGTGCATGCGGGATGACGCAACAAACTCTTGGGTGTGAAAACAATCAGCGGCACCCTGATGTTGCGATGCAACTGCCGGCGCAGCACGTGGAAGAAGTTGGCGGGGGTGGTGCAGTTCACTACCTGCATATTAAGGTTGGCACACAAATTCAGAAAGCGCTCCATGCGACCGCTGGAATGTTCCGCACCCTGCCCCTCATAACCGTGTGGCAACAACATGACCAAACCCGACTTCAATCCCCACTTTTCTTGTGCGGCGGAAATATACTGATCCACGATCACTTGCCCTACATTATAGAAATCTCCGAACTGCGCCTCCCACACGGTGAGTCCATGGGGATGGGCCAAAGAATAACCATATTCGAACCCCAGGATGCCATATTCATTGAGCGGCGAGTTGTACACACGAACCGGTTCCTGTGGATCACCCAGGTTCTTCAGCGGGAAATATTTGTCTTTGCCATCCTCGGTGATAACTTCTGCATGGCGATGCGAGAAGGTACCCCGCTCGGAATCCTGGCCGCTCAACCTTACACTGTGCTTCTCCCATGCCAAGGAGGCATAGGCCATCAACTCACCCATAGCCCAATCATAAGAATCGGACTCAATCATGGACAATCGCTGTTGAAACAGACGAACGGTTTTGTTGAAAAACTTTTTATCGGCCGGAAGAGTAGCGATGCTTTGAGCCAGCTGCACAAAAAGCTCTTTGGAAATAGCCGTATCAGTCATCAACTCAAAATCAACAGCTTCCGGCAAGCGAATATCCGGAAACTGATCGGCCAGAAAAATATGAAGGTTCAATACAGAGGTGGCCTGCGACTCTTCGTACGCCTTCTCCAGCACCCGATGAAAATCAAGCAACTTTGCATCAAACGCCTGCGGAGTGATGGCTCCTTCCGCAATGAGTTTTTCTGCATAAATATCGCGCGGATTCTTGTGTTTTGCGATAATATCATACAGTTCCGGCTGGGTAAAACGAGGCTCATCGCCCTCGTTATGTCCATATTTCCGGTAAGACAACAGATCGATGAATACATCGATTTGAAACTTCTGACGAAACTCCAACGCCAGCTTGGCCACGAAAACCATCGCCTCAATATCGTCACCGTTCACATGAAATACAGGCGACTGCGTAACCTTGGCCACATCGGTGCAATACGTACTGGAGCGGGCCTGCAGATAATTGGTGGTAAATCCCACCTGGTTATTAATTACAATATGAATGGTGCCGCCCGTTTTATATCCCTCCAGCTTGGAAAACTGAATGGTTTCGTACACCACACCCTGCCCGGCGATGGCGGCATCACCGTGTATAAGAATGGGCAACACTTCGTGGTAATTATAGGCATGCTTGTTTTCCAGCTTTGCACGAGCAATACCCTCCATCACCGGGCCCACGGCCTCCAGGTGAGAAGGATTGGGCGCCAGGCTCACCGAGAGGGAGCGCCCTTCATAATCGATGGTATTGCTGTAACCCAGATGGTACTTTACATCGCCATATTTAATTTCATCCTCGTAATTTTGGGCATTGAACTCACGAAAGACCTGCGAATAGGGCTTTTTCATGATGTTGGTGAGCACATTCAAACGCCCACGATGAGCCATGCCAATCACAATCTCGTTCACACCGTAAGCTCCACCACGTGCAATGATGGCGTCCAGCGCAGGGATAATTGACTCTGAACCCTCGAGGGAGAAGCGCTTCTGTCCCACAAACTTTTTGTGCAGGTAGTCTTCGAAACCGGAGGCTTCCACCAAACGGTCCAGAATATGCAGCTTTGTTTCGCCGGGAAGCGATTCCTGATTTCGGGAGAACTCCATTTTCTCCTGCAGCCATCGTACAATCTCGGGTTTCGTCATATAACGATACTCTACCCCAATCGACTTGCAATACGTTTCTTCCAGGTGCTCAATTATCTCTCTCAAAGTAGCTTTATCGAGGCCAATCTCTTTTGCGGCTTCGAACCGGCTATCCAGATCCTCCTCCGTGAGATTGAAATTCTCTATTGCCAGCGTGGGCGAATAGCTTCGGCGGCTACGGACCGGGTTGGTTTTGGTAAACAGGTGCCCACGACGCCTGTAAGCCGTGATAAGGCGCATAACATCCAATTCTTTGGGGGAATTCCCCAACGTCTCTTTTCTGTTTATGGGCTTCGTGGGAAAATGCGAAATGGCTAAGTCAAATCCCTCAAAAAAAAAGCGGAAACTTTCATCCACACTCCACGGGTCTGCCTTGTATCTTTGGTATAAAGCCTCGATGGCCTCAATATCCATTGCACTTAATTTATTTTGGGCATCCATCGGTCAGTCATTCATCGTTTTGTTATAAATAGTAAAGAGGGTCAAATTGTTCATTGTACCTGCTTCTTTTCGAAGAAAAGAGTTTGCCGCTACATTTCTCTATGTCCCGAAAAAATGCTATTTTTGGCTTCCCAAATGACGCTATCTGCAAATAGACATCAAATCATCATAAAAAATCAACTCTATGACAAAAAGTGCTTTACAAGTTGCACGGGCAAGCTATGAGCCCAAAGTGCCCGAAGGATTGAATGGCAATGTAAAAATTGAAGAGGGAGCCGCAACAGAATCGGTGCGCGACCAGAAAGAAATTCAACAGCTGTTTCCCAATACATACGG
>NZ_DCEN01000043.1:64356-64658 GCF_002316955.1 Proteiniphilum sp. UBA1028 | reverse complement strand
TATGACGGCGTAAAACGGTTGCATCCCGACGGTAAGCTCTATGGTTTTATCCTGGGACCGGCCGGACTCATCAACCACGAGTACAAGGAACTTACCGGTGACATCATTGACGAATACCGCAACACAGGTGGTTTCGACATCATTGGATCGGGAAGGACCAAGCTGGAAACACAGGAACAGTTCGACAAGGGGCTGGAGATACTGAAAAAGCTCGACATCAAGGCCCTGGTGATCATCGGAGGTGATGACTCAAACACCAACGCTTGTGTGCTGGCCGAATATTACGCCGCCATCAATGCCGG
>NZ_DCEN01000043.1:50499-64108 GCF_002316955.1 Proteiniphilum sp. UBA1028 | reverse complement strand
CGCGACTGCAACTCAGCGCGTAAATACTGGCACTTCATCAAGGTGATGGGACGTTCTGCGTCGCACATCGCTCTGGAATGTGCCCTGCAAACGCATCCCAACTTTTGTATCGTGTCGGAAGAAGTGGAAGCAAAGGCATTGTCTCTCGACGACATCATCGATCAGATTGCCGGAGTGATCGCAAAACGGGCGGAGAAAGGATTAAACTTTGGTACAGTAATCATCCCCGAAGGGCTCATCGAGTTCATTCCCGCCATGAAAAAACTGATCAGCGAGCTGAACGACTTCCTCGCACACAACCAGGAGGAGTTCGATCTGGTACGTCGCTCCGGTAAACGCGATTACATCATCAGCAAGCTCTCTCCAGAGAATGCCGAGATCTACGCCAGCCTGCCTGAAACGGTGGCCCGACAACTCACACTCGACCGCGATCCGCATGGCAACGTGCAGGTATCGCTCATCGAAACAGAAAAACTGCTGGCCGAAATGGTAGGCAAACGACTGAGCCAGTGGGCCAAGGAAGGCAAATATGTGGGCAAGTTCGCAACAATCACCCACTTCTTCGGATACGAAGGGCGATGTGCAGCCCCGTCGAACTACGACGCCGACTACTGCTATTCTCTCGGCTACACTGCCTCGATGCTCATCGCTGCCGGCAAGACCGGGTACATGTCTTCGGTGCGCAATACCACCGGCCCTGCAGCCGAATGGATCGCCGGAGGAATCCCCATCACCATGATGATGAACATGGAACGTCGCCACGGAGAGATGAAGCCGGTGATTCAGAAAGCACTGGTAGCACTTGAAGGTGCTCCTTTCAAATATTTTGAAAGCCAACGTGAAAGATGGGCCATCGAAACCGATTATGTATATCCCGGCCCCATACAGTACTTCGGACCTACGGAAGTATGCGACCAGCCGAGTAAAACATTGCAGCTGGAACAAACCGGCAAGATTGCGATTCAGTAATCTGCACAACACACCATTAAAAAAGCCGCCCTTCACGGAGCGGCTTTTTTTTGTGGGTTGTTGCAAAAATATAGCAACAAACCGATCATCGGTTTTTAGAAGAACCTGTAGCGATTGTCCTCCACACCCATCTTTTCTTTTAACACCTCAACAGATTGCATTTGGAGGCGATAGGCATTGTTGTTGAGCATACTCATTTTCTGCGACGCAGCATCGTATGATTCGGTTCCCTGCGTACGATTTGATACCTGAGTTACATAAACAGCCATATTTCCTTTCATGGGGCCAACCAACTGGTTGACCGGCGCAAATGCAGAAACAGCATTCAGCACGGGCTCAAAGCCCAATCCCGTTATATTACGGGTGTTGAAGTTCACAAACCGGACGGTGTCCACAGCCCCCTTCATGGCCGAGGCATAGGCATCGAGCGAGGTCAGGCTTTGTGCTTTCAGATCGGTTACGATCTTGTCTGCTTTCTTCTTATTCACCAACTGCGTACGAATGCCGGAAGAGACTTCCGACAGCGGAGTAGTCCCGGCAGGAATTACCTGATCCATCCGCGCGATGACACGCATATTGGTGAGGTCAAATTTCTTTATGGCTCCGCGTGTTTTTTCATTGGCCGCCCAGGTGATAATCTGGCGGGAACCGGGTATCTGAGCCAATGAAAATTCGTTGGCCGAAACGGTGATGTTTGGCATAACCATGTAGCCTTTCTCCGATGCCAGTTCATTAAATTTGGCCCCTACATCGGGTGTGGAGACAAATTGATTCAATTCATTGTCGATGTTGTTCGATGTTTTCTCGCTGGCAACCACCGGCATATTGACAATGGCAACCTTGTACTTATTTACCGGATTGGTCCGTTCTTCCACCTGAAGAATGAGCTGCTGACCCGGGACGGTCAGCTTCACGGGTTGTCCAACCGGCGAAGTGAAAGCAGCCTGCACGAGGCCGGATCCCATCTGGACAAGATCAATCTCCCTGGCCCAACCAACCTCGCCACCGTTGGAGTTCGGGTTAAGGCTGTTGGCAACTTCAGCAAAAGAGCGTCCACCCTGCAACAAGCCATAGATGCTGTCCACAAAATTGGTAACGACGGAATCCTGTCCCACCATCGAAGCATCGGGTATTGCCATCATTCGCAACCGCACGGAATCGGGTGCTACGGTTTTGTCGATCAGCTTGATGATCTGATACGCATTTCCCTCGCGTTTGGGGCCGGCAATTTCGTTAATGGCTGCGCTACGAACAAATTCAACCTGGGAAGGGGTCAACATGAACTCGCTCACAAACACATCGCGATAAGGTGTATCGGAATAATCGGCCACCACGCTCATGGGGCTTGTAGCATTCTGCAGTTCAGTGAAAGCCTTTTTGGACTCAGCTTCTACTTCTGCAAAATCTTCGCTACTGGGTGTAATCTCTTTGGAAAAATAAGATATTTTTACGAGGGGGGCTTCCAGCCTGAACGATGCCTTGTGAGCATTGTAATAGTCCTGTATTTCTTTGTCGGTCACCGTTACAGCAGAATCAGGGATTGTAAAGTAACTCTGCATGACGTACGCAATGTCGGCGTTCTGCTGGGATAGATCAAACGAAGTTTTGGCTTCCAGATCGTTTACGATCACGGCGTTCGACAACAGGGATATATATTTCTCTTCCAGTCGTTGTGTACGTACCATATCCTCAATGAACAACCAGAGCGATTTGTACTGATTTACCAGCGCCTGTTCCTGTGGAGAGGGACTGGGCATGTTGATGGTATTGATGAATTCGATTAACGCTCTACGGCTGAATATTCCTGTCTGAGGATCAAGAAAGAACGGGAGCTGCTGCAGTACCGGTGAGATGTTTTCACCATGCACCATGTCGTTGAGCTCTGCCTTGGTCACGGTGAGTCCCAGCTTTTTAGTCTGATCACCGAGCAGGCGTTCACGTACCATCTGCTGGTATACCGCTTCGCGTATCTGCGACGAAGTGTTTTCATCGAGAGACGACTGGCCGCTGATCATTTTCTGAAATTCTTCAAATTCGGTAATTTTATCGGCATATTGTTGCGTGGAAATCACTTCGCCGTTTACCACGAATGCCTTATCGCGTGCTTTTCCAAACAATGTGGTACCCGAAGTGAACAAGTCTCCCAAAACAAAGGCAAGCAGGGCAACGCCAATCACGATCACCAGCAATGTACCTTTGTCTCTAATCTTTTGTAAAGTAGCCATTTAACTATTTTTTAGTTTTGTTTAAACGTTAAAAAGTAAATCGATTAAATAAGGGCACGAAGTTAATAAAAATAAAGCAGATAAAGATATTTTTTTCTGGAAAAAGACAGGATCACAACGTTAAAACGGGTGTACTATGTATGGGTATTATTTGTAATCAGACGCACTACTTCAATCTTACGTGCAGTAACTTTCAGTATTTTAAAGGTATATTTCCCTATGACGACGGTCTCATAGGTCTTCGGAAAGCGCTGGGTATGATGAAGGAGAAAGCCCGCCACCGTGGAATAATCATCCGATTCGGGAATATCAAGTCCGTACATTTCGTTCAGATGGTCAATTTCTACACGGCCGGAGAGAACATATTCCTGTTCTCCCTCCTGTTTAACAAATTTCGATTCCACATCGTATTCGTCCTCAATTTCTCCGAAGATCTCTTCCACCAAATCTTCCATGGTTACCATACCCGAAGTACCGCCAAACTCGTCAACCACGACGGCAATACTTTTTCGTTGTTGCATAAGGTCACTCATAAGTTGATTCGCAGGCATACTCTCCGGGACGAATGAAATGGAAGCAATATTGTGGGTCCAATCCCGGGGATTATTGAAAATCTCCCACATATGGATATAACCCAAAATATTGTCGATATCATCTTTAAATACCAAAATGCGCGAGATACCTGTCTCAATAAACTTCTCTTTCAATGTTTCCAGATCGGTATCCACGCTCACGGCCACAATGTAGGCGCGGGGCACCATGCAGTCTCTGATTTTCATGGAAGAAAAGTCGAGTGCATTGCGAAATATTTTCATTTCGGAATCCACCTCTTTCTCTTTCGACATATCGTCGATGCTTTTCTTCACATAGGTATCAAGGTCAACCCTGCTGAAAACCTCCTTTTCTGATCGTGGATCATGGATGCCAAACAGTGTAAGTATGCCTTTCGAAACTTCTACAAACACTTTGGCAACAGGATACATCAATATGTAAGACAGGAAAGCAGGAACGACAAAAAAATTCACCCAGAAATTGGCATTTTTCTGAAAAAAAGTGCGCGGCAAAAATTCTTCGGTTAACAGAATGATAAAAGTCAAAGCCACAATGAAAATCAACATCGCCAACAGCTCATTCTCCACACGAACAGAAAACTGGCTGTATACGATCAGGCTGGTGAGGTAGACAAACAGAACAAGAACGACCACTTTCCCGACCATAAGGGTTGCCAGAAACTGACGCGGATGTCCATAAATGCTGTTCAGCATGTAGTTATATACCCCGGTAGACTTTTTCCGGACGGCGTAGCGCAACTTATCGGATGAAACAAAGGCGATCTCAGTGCCTGAGAAAAAAACAGACAGAAACAAGGTAATCCACCATCCTACTTCCACAAATACTGACATGTCTTCTTCTGAATTAGGGGCCTGCAACTGACGATGCTACTCCTTTGTCCACAACGGACAGGGAGTCGGATGACGACTTACCGCTATGCAGAGAATCACCCGGAACATCTTCCGAAAAGGGCAACTTTCCGTCATGAGGCCGAAAGATACGATAATCGGTCATTGACTGATTCGATTCAAATCCGTAACCTTTGATTTCGGTGATACCCCGTTTAATTTCGATGTATTTATCGGAGTAAACCCGTTCTTTTTTCTGATCCCAATAAAGTTCCTCACTATCAAACTGCTCTCCCTTCATGTTTTCAACGTGTACGTTTTTTTTCAGCTTCCACAAGTCTTTGGTGTTGTAATACCAGGCAGTATCGGCTTTCACTGTAGCCTCGATGTTGAAATCGGGCGTAAAACGCTCCAGATAAATCCCTTCGGGAAAGAACCAGTAGGGTTCCTTTGCCTGGTCGAACACCTTCCAGACATCGGCCACGAGCTTGTAGCGGGTAATGCCTGAGTCGGATATCAGGGTAGTCACGGTATCGGTGATCATCGTAGGTACAACTTCGGGATCATAGGCAAAGGGCACCAGGTTTTCGTCCTTATTCTTGCAAGATAGAAAAAAAAGAAACATAACAACCACGGCGAAGGTGGTTGTTATGCATCCAGTATGTGGTATGTTGTGTTGTTTTTTCAACACCTTTTCGATTTTTTATATTTACCGTAAGCGAACGGTTGTATTTTCACCAATCCAGCCGGGAATAAACACCGATTCACCAGCCTTGATACCCATCATAAAGGCTGTTTCGGTGTCCATGAAGCCAGCCGAGTAACGGTTGATCAGGCTGTTTGCTTTGCCGGCAACACTCGGGTCAACGGCTCTTGCCTTTTGCAGTTTATCCACTGCTGCCAGATACACCAACCCGGCTTTCTCGGGCTCCGAGAAAATGTTGTTTGCAGAACTAGCATAGAGCTGTGCTATCAGAATATATGCTTCGCCGTTATTGGGGTTATACTGCAGGGCATCGTTGGCAGCCTGTCTTGCGCGGGCAAAATTGCGCTGGTTGGAGAAGATGCCGGCAAGCTGCATCATGTAGTCGGATGCTTTGCTTTTGTCGGTCTCCAGCTCTGCTGCCTGTTCGTAATATTTAAGTGCAGTCTCATAATCCTTGTCTCTCAGGCTCTTGTTAGCCAGCCCGATGGCTGCACCGGCAGACGGTTCGAGGTGATAAAGATATTCAGCTGCAGTAAAATAAAGATCGGTTTCGGAGCATCCTACAGAACCCAGGGCGTTGATCACTTCATTTAAAAATTGTTTATTGGTCTTGTTTGGCTCTACCTTGTCGGCATAATATTCAGTCAACGTCTTGCAATCACCTGCGCCGCTGCTGACAAAGCCTTTCACAATACCGTCCTTGACCATACCCAGATAATCGACATTGGCCTGATCATTGGCGCTCTTTGCATTAGCGATTGCCTGATCCACGTAGCCGACAACAGCAAAATAGTCTTTCAGGTACTGATCTTTTTTGGAATTGTCACTCAGGTACTGACTCAGTGAAGCAACCATATAATAAGAGTAAGCATCGAGCGGATTCATGTTTCCTTTCATCTCGCCAATAGCTTCACCCAACCACTTGTACACCACAGTCTGATCGGTTTTGTCGCCCATTAACTCCATGTAATCGTATGCCTTATACGCCAGGATGCTCCCTTTGGCATCGTCTTCGCCAAAATATTTAATACGTGTATCGTAAATCTCCATTGTTTTGTCGAGATACTCTTTTTTCTTGGCCTCATCGGTTGTAGCCTCATAAAGAGCCTTAAAGATGCGCGGACCATAGATAAAAATGTTCTTGCTCGATGCGGGACAATTTTCATACACAGCCATCCATGGCTTCAGGGCACTTTCGTACGCTTCTGCCTTAGCTGAAGTCTGCATAAGACTTAAGTTGAGCCGACAATTCACACTATCTTCGCCATGTCCGAAAGGTGCTTTAACAGGGTCATAGCCTGCTTTCTGGGCGTTGACACCAACGACCATTGCGACAGCCATGAATCCCGATAATAATAATTTTTTCATATTCGCTGATGTTTTTAGTTTTTTTCTTTCCTATTGGTGTGGTTTTGACGGATTGTTAAAACAAAAGTTTAATTCTTTCTGTTTTTTTATTCCCTCTTCACCTGTTTCCGATTAATTAAACTGCCTCTTAAAGAACCACAACTCATTAATATTCACATTAATGGAAACCTTGAACATGTCCTGGCTGATCATAAAATCACGATTGGGTTGCTGTCTCGAGTAGCCCAATCCTATGTTGAGCATCGATATGCGCCCGGACATATAATCATGAAATGGTAACCCAACACCGATGTTCACCCCATACTCCCTGAAGCTCCCCATAACGGCTTCACTTGCATCGCCATCAGGAGGGGTAACACTGAAGTTGGCGTATGAGTTGGCGAAAGAAAGGCCTCCCCGGAAACGGATACGGTGAAAAAAATTCTGGCTCAACGGGTTAATCACATATTCAAGGCCTGCATTCAGGCGGTAAGCATTGTTGAACCGGCTCTCGACAGTAAGGTCGTCCAGCACCGCCGGATAATCAAGGTTCTTCCACAGTTGATATGTACCGTCCATGCCGATCAGCAATTTGCCGTTGGAATAAGTAAAGCCGGCACCAAAGGTATGAGGCAGTTGAAAAGAAGCCTCTTTTAAGGTATCCGTAATCAGTACCTGGGAAGGCGACAGCCAAGGATTCTCATAAGGATCTCCTGTATAAAGCATCTCGGTCGGGTTCACGTCGGCCCTTGCATTTATCTGCGGCGTATATACCGCACCGAACGTTAGCGAACGAATCTTATCGATCGGATAGGTATATTGAATTCCCACGTCGTACTTTAATTCGCGGAATGCGTACGTATATTTTGTTTCTCCTATCAACGCCGATGTGGAGACAGGCGTAACCACGCTGCTATGTGAAAAAGACCCGAACAGGTAATTTACGTTTGCACCCAGGGAAATATTCTTGAACGGCTCCCAGGCAATACCCCCATATATTTGGGTCAACCCTCCCGTACCACGGTAGGTTTCCACATATTGGATATTGGAAAGAGCGCGCGCGCCTCCGAAATTATATCCCGTCTTTGAAAAGGGAAGCAGGCCTATGCTCGCTCCTACATTCCGGATGAGGGGAAATTGAATGGCAATATAATCGAGATTGCCGTTGTAAAAATCCCGGTTATTGATGCCGTCATTCATCCGGGCCAAATGTCCCGAAACACCAAAATCGAATATAAATGTAAGTGAATCAAGCTCAGAATAGGACGCGGGATTACCCGGGTTCACCTGCTGGCTGCGACGCAAACCATAGCTAATCCCTCCCATCGCCTCAGAGGCCCCAAGGGAAGGGTTCGATAATAGACCGTATCCATATCTGCTGTAGGGCGAGTTGGAACCTACCTGTTGCGCAAAAGTAACTACGGTAATCGAAAGGAGAGCGATCAACAAAAAGAAACGTTTTTTCCTAATATTCATCTGTTTCTATATAATAAACCAGCTCTTGGCCGCCTTATTTTAAAATATATTTGAGATTGCAAAGATGACATATTTTTGCGATGTCACCAACAAAACCCCCAAAACATCGTGTTAAAAAGATTAAAGTCACGTGAATCTATGCGATTCATTCCGTATTTCCTTCCAAATGTTTTGTCGTTTATTTTTTTTGTCCGTTACTGTAACCGTTATACGAAACTACCTCCTGCAACGGTTTTCGTTTTTTTTGTCTCAACGGTTGCACGCTGTAACCGATGGCAATGTCCAGCCACACTCTTTTGGACTCCGGAATAGACAACAGCTCTCGCATTTTGGCCTCATTGAACCAGCCCAGTATACAGGACCCAAGCCCTTCGGCGTGAGCAGCCAGGGCTATGTGTGCAGCTATGATGCCCAGGTCCATCTGTGCATAATCCTTCTGCTTCACCCATCCTCCCACACCCGAGGCCAGATTGACCTTTTCCTCCACAAGCACAATATGCACAGGGGCCTGCTTTGTGAAATGATTCATCCCCAGGGCACGGGCAGAGGTGGCATCGGCCACCCTGTTCTTCAGTTCCGGGTCATCCACCACGATGAGATGCCACGGCTGGGCGTTGCATGCCGAGGGAGCCATGCGGGCAGCAGCCACAATGCGATCTATTTTCTCCTTCTCTACCTGCCGCCCGGGATCAAAGGCTCGGTCGCTCTGTCGGGTGGAAACAAATTCAAGAAAATCCATATCAACTGTTTAATGCAGCTATCCGGCTGATGTATTTGCCAATGATGTCGAATTCCAGGTTCACGACCGACCCTTCCCTGATTTGATGGAAATTGGTATATTGGTAAGTATACGGGATGATGGCTACCTTAAAGCTGTTGTCGGTAGGTTCTACTACAGTAAGGCTCACTCCGTTCACGGTTACAGAGCCTTTATCAACCGTCATATATCCTTTTTTTGCCATCTCCCTGTCAAACTTGTATTCAAACGTATAATACCAGCTGCCACCAGCTTCCTTTACCTCCCTGCATACTGCTGTCTGGTCCACATGCCCTTGCACAATATGTCCGTCGAGACGGCCGTTCAGGGGCATGCTACGTTCGAGATTCACCTTGCTGCCAATCTCCAGAAGGCCGAGGTTCGACCGCTCCAAAGTTTCCCGGATGGCTGTCACCGTATAGGCATCCTCTTCGATGGAAACGACTGTCAGACAGACACCATTGTGGGAGACACTCTGGTCTACTTTTAACTCTCCGGTGAATGAGCATCTCAGCGTAATGTGGAGATTGCCCTGATCCTTGTTGAGTGCCACTACGGTGGCCGCTTCTTCTACTATTCCTGAAAACATAATTGTTTGTATTTATTACCAAATTGATGCACGTACTTCTTTGGGAAGATACAGGGGGTCGGAAGGCTGAATCCCGAATGCGTCGTACCAGGCATCGATATGAGGCAGAGCGCCATCTACACGCCATCTGCCAAGCGAATGCGGATCGATCTTTGTCAGCCTGAGGATCTCAGCATCGCGCACATTGCCTGCCCAGAGGTTGGCATAACTCAGGAAGAAACGCTGTGCCGGAGTAAACCCGTCGACAGGCTTGCCTGATTCTGCCTGCGAGCTCTTTTGAAAAGCCTGATAGGAGACCTGAAGTCCGCCATGGTCGGCGATATTCTCTCCCAGTGTGTAGGTACCGTTGGCATGCACCGTATCAAGCACGACGATATTGTCGAAATAGTTCACCAGCACCCCGGCTCTTTCCTCAAACCGTTGTGCATCGCCGGCTGTCCACCAGTCAGCGAGATTTCCGTCCTTGTCGAACTTCCTCCCCTGGTCGTCAAAGCCATGAGTCATCTCGTGGCCGATCACCACACCGATTCCGCCGTAATTGATGGCATCGTCTCCGTTCATATAGAAGAAAGGCGGCTGCAGAATTCCCGCAGGAAAGCAGATCTCGTTGGAAGAAGGACTGTAGTAGGCGTTCACGGTTTGAGGAGACATATACCACTTTGTCTTGTCCACCGGCTTACCCAGCTCGGCGATCATCTCCCCATATTCAAACTCCGATGCTCGCATCATATTTTGCCAGTAGGAGTCTTCCCTGATCTCGAGTGAGGAATAATCCTTCCATTTATCGGGATATCCGATCTTCACAATGAAAGTGCCCAGTTTTTCCTGTGCCTTGCTTTTTGTCTCGTCGTCCATCCACTCAAGTTGACTTATCCGCTCGCCCAAAGCCGTTTTCAGATTATCCACCAGGTCGAGCATCCGCTCCTTTGCCTGCGCCGGGAAATATTTTTCCACATAAAGCTGTCCCACTGCTTCCCCCATAGCACCGTTAACAGCATCAATTGTCCTGCGCCAGCGTGGACGGAGTTCCTTGCTGCCACTGAGTGCTTTCCCGTAAAACTCAAAATTGGCATTGACGAAATCATCACTCAGGTAACCGGCAGCAGAGTTAATCACCTTCCAGCTCAGGTAATCCTGCAACACGGCTACCGGCTCACGACGGATAATGGCGACAGCTGCCTTCACTGGTTCAATCTGAGACACATTCAGGCTGTCGAGGTCCGCAGCACCCATTGCCTCAAAATAAAGTGCCCACTCAAAAGGAGCCACCTTCGCATTGAGGTCGCTCACCCACATCTTATGGTAGTTCAGCTCAGGCAGGCGTCGCATCTCTTTGGTGACATGTGCACGCGCCAACTCTGTTTCAATTTTCATCACATTGGCAGCAGCCTGTTTTGCGCCGACTCCGGTATACCCTGTATGCTGAAACTGGGTTTCCATCAAAGCAACATATGCATCGCGCAACATCCGGGAATGTGCATCTTCGAGCAGATAGTAATCCCTGTCACCCATGCCGATACCCGACTGGTAAATATGGGCTATGTTCATCCCGCTGTTTTTATCATCGGCTCCTACTGTAAATCCGAAGAAGGGACTTGAGGCATAACGACTCACTTTTGCCATCAGCAGCACGATATCTTTTTTATCCTTTGCGCCGGCAATCTCTTCCAGCTGCGGGCGAATGGGTGCTGCACCATCACGGTTCAACTTCACGCTGTCCATACCCAGAGCATAGAGACCGCCCACCTTCTGTGCATTGGAGCCGACAGGATTCACCTGCGTGCCAAGCTCCGTGATCAGGCTCTGTATCTGCACCTGGTTTTCTTCCCGCAGCACATCGAAGGATCCGTAGCGGGCATATTCGTCGGGAATAGGATTGGCTTCTTGCCATCCTCCCGTAGCATATTGATAAAAACTCGCCCCGGGCGCAACCGTCCTGTCGAGGTTAGAGAGATTGAGTCGCTCCTGCGACTGCTCAGCTTTCTGCTGTGTGCAACCTGTGGTAATCATAACAGCCAAAACAATCATTGGGAATATAATCCGTGTCATATATTTGAAATTTAGTCCTGCAAAAATTTGTATAAGCCTTTAATAGCTTCACAATTATATTTCACTCTGTTTGCAGTACACGATTACAAAAGTACAAAAAAAAATTGTTCGATACACATCAGTGATACCGAACGGAAAAATTTGGAGGTATAAACTAGCTATTGATCAACCGATTCTCGCAAGTTCTTCCTTGATTTCCCGGTGTGTCTTTTCACTTACGGGGACCAGCGGCAGGCGGAGCCTGTTTTCGACCATACCTTTAAGGTAGAGGATACACTTCACGCCTGCGGGATTGCCTTCCACAAAGATCAGATGAAAAAGACGGTTGAAATTCTGCTCCATCTTATTCCGTGCACTCACGGCATTGCCTTCGAGTGCACTGTGTACAAGCCAGGACATCTCTTTGGGAAAAGCATTTCCAAACACCGAGATCACGCCGATGCCACCCATTTCAATTACAGTGGTCGTAATGGCGTCGTCTCCCGAGATGACATGGAAACCCCGAGGTGCTCCATCGACAATGGCTTTAATCTGATCCAGGCTGCCCGAAGCCTCCTTCACAGCCACCACATTGCTGCAGTTGCGTGCGATGCGAAGTGTCGTTTCGGCGGTCATATTCACACCGGTTCTTCCGGGAACATTATACAAAATAATCGGCAGCGGCGATGCCTGCGACAGCGCATAATAATGCTGAAAAAGTCCCTCTTGGGTCGGCTTATTGTAATAGGGCGTCACAGAGAGAACAGCACTGACACCGGTAAAATCGGTATGCCTAAGCTCTTCCACTACATCGGCCGTATTGTTTCCTCCCACACCCATTACCACAGGTATCCTGCCATTCACTTTTTCCACAATAAACCGGACCACCTCGGCTCTTTCCTTTTTGTTAAGAGTGGGCGTTTCGGCTGTGGTACCCAGCGCCACAATATAGTCGGCACCATTCTCCAGCTGAAAGTCCAATAACCGGGAAAGAGCATCAAAATCAATGAAACCCTCTTCCCTGAAAGGAGTGATTAAAGCTACCCCCAAACCTTGAAAATGAATATTTGACATGAAATGGCTGTTTTTTCCTGCAATTTATTTCCGGAAAGCACATTTTTTATGTAAAGTGTTTCCAAAGAGCAAAGGTACATATTTTTTAAAAAACATGCCCATATCTATGGAAAAACCTTCAGCCATGAACATTATGTCAAAATACAAAACTGGATGAAACGAACTGGATATGTACGCAAAAAAAGCCGGGTACAACAAATAAATGTGTATCTTTGTAAGGATGTTTCATCGTTTTCATGCGCGGCGAAAAAACAGGAAATCTCCAAGAATGAAACATTGAAGCGTGCCATTTAAATGCTTGCTGCCATGCAATTTTGGCCCGAAACATATTGCATTCCCGATGTCCCCATGCAGCCGTTTATTGATGCGGATGAGATTTGGGGATATCTGAACAATGCCCTGCCCACACCCGAAAAAGTAAGGAACATTGTCAACAAGTCGCTTGCCAAAGAGAGATTAAGCCTCGAAGAGACAGCCACCCTGATCAATGCGGCCGACGAAGAATCAGTGGAGCTCATCAAAGAGGGCGCCAGAGAGCTGAAAAAGAGAATCTACGGAAACCGGATCGTGCTGTTTGCTCCGCTGTACATCGGAAACAAATGCTCCAACAACTGTACCTACTGCGGATTCAGAGCTTCAAACAAGGAACAGGTAAGAAAAACGCTCACCCACGACGAGTTGGTGAAAGAAATTGAAGCTTTAGAAGATAGCGGGCAGAAACGTTTGATACTGGTTTATGGAGAGCACGCACAGTATAACCCCGAATTTATTGCCGATACCGTAAGGACAGCTTACAGCGTGAAGAAGGGAAATGGCGAGATCCGAAGGGTGAACATCAATGCCGCTCCGCTGGAGATTGAAGGCTTCCGTACCGTGAAAAAGGCGGGCATAGGGACGTATCAGGTATTTCAGGAAACATACCATCGCGAAGCGTATAAGACATACCATCTCCGGGGAAAAAAAGCAGACTTTGATTACCGGCTGACTGCACTCGACCGTGCACAGGAAGCAGGGATTGACGATGTGGGTATCGGAGCG
>NZ_DCEN01000043.1:50026-50272 GCF_002316955.1 Proteiniphilum sp. UBA1028 | reverse complement strand
CACACAATCTCCTTTCCCAGGGTTAAGGATGCGTCCATGCTACAAATGGGCAGCCACTACTTTGTCTCAGATCAGGACTTCTCCCGGATTGTGGCTATTCTCCGGCTGGCTGTACCTTATACCGGCATGATCCTCACTGCACGCGAACCTGCCGGCCTGCGTAACGAACTGCTGCAATACGGCGTCTCTCAGATCGACGGCGGAACCAAAATAGAACTGGGCGGCTACGTGACCAAAGAGAAGGAG
>NZ_DCEN01000043.1:38541-49840 GCF_002316955.1 Proteiniphilum sp. UBA1028 | reverse complement strand
CAGGACCTGAACAGGGGGCAGTTTAGGATCAACGACGACCGCTCGCTCAACGAGATCATCGACGAGCTGCTTGCACAAGGGATGCTGCCTTCGTTCTGTACGGCCTGCTACCGGCTCGGGAGGACGGGCGAGCACTTCATGGAATTCTCCGTGCCCGGATTCATCAAACGCTTCTGTACACCCAATGCCATCCTCACATTGGCTGAATACCTGGTGGATTATGCTCCGGGGAAGACGGCCGCAGAGGGATGGAAAGTAATAGAGAAAAACATGAACGAACTCAATGAGCATGTGCGGAAAGAGGTAGGGGAGAGAATAATCAGAATAAGGGGAGGCGAACGGGATCTCTACTTTTGAAGTCATCCTTCGGTCAAGAAGGAGAAGGGAAAACCGAGAATCCATAATTGAAATAAAATGAGAGAGAGCAACTTACATATCGGCATCTTCGGGCGCAGAAACACAGGAAAGAGCTCGCTGATCAATATGATCACCGGACAGGATATCTCCATTGTATCCGACTTTCCAGGAACAACGACAGATCCCGTGAAAAAGTCGGTCGAAATTTTCGACATTGGCCCGGCCATCCTGATAGACACTGCCGGAATAGACGACCTGGGCGAGATTGGCATTAAAAAAATTCAAAGATCACAGGAGGTTATCCAAAGGGTCGATTGTGCAATATTACTGATTGCCGGCAACCAGTTTGGTGATTACGAGGTGCGACTAATTGAACAGTTTAAAAAACAGGAAGTGCCCTACCTCATTGCGCATAACAAAAATGATATCGATAAAATAGCAGCGATTACCAAAACTGCCATCAAGAATCACTCCAACGCGGAAATCATCGACTTCAGCACGACAAACCCGGCAGACAAAAACAGAATGATTGACGCATTGAAGCGGATCGTGCCGAAAACAGCCTTTCTGAAATGTTCGCTGATTGGCGACCTGGTCAAGCCCAAGGACGTGATACTACTCATCACACCCATCGACAGTGAAGCCCCGGAAGGGCGGTTGATCCTGCCACAGAACCAAACCATCCGCGATGCGCTGGACAACCATTGCATCACTGCGATCGTGAAAGAGAGCGAACTTTCCGACTTTCTCGAGACCGGCATCACCCCTGCCCTGGTTATTACCGATAGCTCGGCGTTCCGTGCTGTGGCGGAAAAAATTCCGGAAACGATTCCCCTCACCAGCTTTAGCATCCTGTTTGCCCGGCTGAAGGGTAATTTTCAGGCTTTCGCAAAAGGCACCCCGTGCATCTCAGCACTTGAAGATGGAAATTCCGTCCTCATTCTTGAGAGCTGCACGCACCAGACCAGTTGCGACGATATCGGACGGGTAAAGATACCGAAGCTGCTGGAGCAGTTCACCGGAAAAAAGCTGAACTTCTCCGTGGTCACAGGCATCTCAAAACTTCCTCGGAACGTGAGCGACTTTTCCCTTGTTATCCAATGCGGTGGCTGCATGATCACACGGAAGCAACTGCTCAACCGGCTAAACCCGTTCATCGAGGCGGGAGTACCGGTAACCAACTATGGAATGGCACTGGCATATCTGCATGGGATTTTTAAAAGGGCAACGGAGGTTTTCGACAAAACAACCGCCATATAACAATCATCGGATGTTTGAAACATTGCAGAAAAACATACTGTCGAAAGAGGATATCGTCACACTGCTTTCCCTGGTGGGCGAGGAACAACAGCAACTGTTCGAACACGCTGAAAAAATAAAACTGCACCATGTGGGCAACAACGTCTGGCTACGCGGATTGATCGAGCTCTCCAATATCTGCGGAAAGGATTGTTACTACTGTGGCATTAGAAGATCCAACAGCCATATTCGCCGTTACATCCTCAGCCACGACGACGTGATGCAGGCGGTGAAAGAAGCATACGAAAAAGGATATGGCTCCGTGGCAGTACAGTCGGGCGAAATCACCTCCAATGACTTTATTCACAAAATCAACAAGATTGTAGTGGACTCCAAAAGAATGACCCACGGGGAGATCGGCATCACTCTCTCCTGTGGCGAGCAAACGGAAGAAACATACCGCCGTTGGTTTGAAAGCGGAGCAGACCGCTACCTGCTGCGCATTGAAACCTCCTCGGAAGAGCTGTACCGCAGATTGCACCCCAACAATGAAAAACACAACTACAGCAAGCGGGTCCATGCCCTGGAGGCATTGCGTAAAACAGGCTACCAGGTGGGGACGGGCGTCATGATCGGATTGCCGTTTCAGACAAATGAGATGCTGGCAGACGACCTGTTGTTCATGAAGCAGTCTGACATAGACATGTGCGGCATGGGGCCTTATATCGAACAGGCCAGCACACCCCTGTACGCTCTCCGGGGGCAGCTCTCTTCTCTCATGGAGAGATTCTGCCTAAGCCTCAAAATGGTAGCATTGCTTCGCATCCTGATGCCGGACATCAACATAGCTGCCACCACCGCACTGCAGGCTATCCAAAGGGATGGACGCGAACAGGCAATACGGGCAGGGGCCAACGTGTTGATGCCGAACATCACGCCAAAACAATATCGCGGCGACTATCTCCTATACGACAATAAACCCGTATCGGTCAACAGCGACGGTGATGAACTTCTTCTGCTGGAACAGCGCCTGAAGACCATAGATCATAAGATCGGCTATTTTCTCCAAGGGAACTCACTGCATTACAGAAACTTGTCGAAATGACGTCAATCCTCTGAAAGGTTTCTATTTCCTATATTCCTCCAGGATGGCCTTGACCCCGTCGGGAGATACCCGCCCATACACTTTCTCGCCCACGAGCACTACAGGTGCCAATCCGCACGCACCCACGCAGCGCAGGCAGTTGATGGAAAACCTGCCATCGGGAGTGGTCTCCCCTACTTTCACATGCAACTCTTTCTTAAACTCTTCCAGCACCATCTCTGCACCCCGCACATAACATGCGGTACCGGTACAGATGGAGACAGGATGCTCCCCTTTGGGGATCATCGAAAAAAAGGAATAGAAAGTCACCACCCCATACACGTGAGCCACGGAAAGATGCAAGTTGTGCGCAATCACATCCTGCACCTCCGCAGGCAGGTAGCCAAACTCATGTTGTGTCTCGTGTAGCACATTGATGAGTTCACCCGGGTCGTTGTGATAGGCATTGCACACTTGGTTGATTTTCTCTATCTTCTCTTTCGAAAGGTTCACCTTTACCGCTATGCCGTCGGTTCCGGCCAAATCCTCCATGTAAGCAAACACTTCGGCCGCTATGCTTAACTTTTGACTCATATCTCTCTTGTTTTACTTACCGTTATGACCATTTAAATAAATTGAGACCTCGTTGCTTTTCGGAAAATACTCGGTATGCAGCAGGCTATGGGACTTCTGGCTACCCGGATGGCCCAAAAACTCATCATAGAGTCTGATGATGGAGGGGTTCTCGTGTGATTTACGGATCGGTTTGCGCTCATCCTCTGCATAGATGGCTGCCGCACGTTTGGCGAGAATTTCGCTGTGACCGTGATGATAAGGCTGTCCACCTCCGCCAATGCAGCCTCCCGGACATGCCATGATCTCAATAGCGTGATAGTGGGAGGTGCCGGCCCTGACTTCATCGAGCAGCTTGCGGGCGTTGCCCAGTCCGTGAGCGATGCCAATATTGAGCTTCAATCCGTCGAAGTCTATAACGGCAGACCGGATACCTTCCACTCCACGCAGTTCGTGGAAATCCACCTTTTTCAACGCTTTCCCTGTATGCAGCTCATACGCCGTACGGCAAGCGGCCTCTATCACCCCGCCGGTATTTCCGAAAATCACGCCTGCCCCGGAGGACTCTCCAAGGGGGTCGTCGAAATCCTCGTCAGGAAGGTTCAGAAAATCGATGTTCGCCTGTTTG
This sequence comes from Proteiniphilum sp. UBA1028, assembly GCF_002316955.1. Taxonomy (NCBI): domain Bacteria; kingdom Pseudomonadati; phylum Bacteroidota; class Bacteroidia; order Bacteroidales; family Dysgonomonadaceae; genus Proteiniphilum; species Proteiniphilum sp. UBA1028. The sequence continues at coordinate 45,959 of NZ_DCEN01000043.1, read as the reverse complement.
ATAAAAGCAGCCAGCTCGCGGGTAGAGATGGAAAAATCCACATCGGGGCTACCGTCTGTTTTGAACTCATCGCGCTGACACTCATACTTCTTTGCCAGGCAGGGCATGATGGATACCACAATAAGATCTTTCCGGTTTACACCGATCTTTCCGGCAAACCAGGATTTGGCTATTGCACCGAACATCTGCTGCGGCGACTTCGCCGTGGAGGGCACATCCAGCAGATCGGGGAAGTTGTGTTCAAAGAAGTTCACCCATCCCGGACAACAGGATGTGAGAATAGGCAGTCGTACAGAGCTATCACCGGCAAGGTGGCCCCGTATACGCTGCAGCAACTCTGTCCCCTCCTCCATGATGGTCAGATCGGCGCTGAAGTCGGTATCAAACACATAGTCGAATCCCATCTCCCGCAGGGCAGCCACCATTTTTCCGGTCACAAGCGTCCCCGGATCCAAACCAAACTCTTCACCCAAAGCAGCACGTACGGCAGGAGCTGTTTGCACGACAACGGTCTTGGCTGGGTCACTCAACGCCCGGATAATGTCGTTGGTGTGATCCACCTCGGTAAGCGCACCGGTGGGACAAACTGACACGCACTGCCCGCAATAGGTACAGGGCGAATCCACGAGATTCATCTCGAAAGCAGGCGCCACGACCGACATAAATCCGCGATTCACGGCGGCAAGCGCTCCCACTGTCTGCACTTCGTTGCACATCATCTCACAGCGCCGGCACATGATACATTTGTCCACATCCCGGATGATGGAAGGCGATGTATCTTTCCGGTAATGTGACTGCTCCCCCTCATACGGAAGGCTACGGATGCCAAACTGCGTGGCAAGGCTCTGCAATTCGCAATGACCCGATTTGGCACACACCAGGCAGTTGAAAGGATGGTCTGAGATAATCAGCTTTAGCACCGTCGTGCGGGCATTTAGAACCCTGATATTGTGCGTCTTGACAACCATGCCATCCTCTGCTTCGGTGATGCACGAGGGAGCCAGGTTTCTGCGTCCCTCCACTTCTACCACACAAACACGGCATCCACCGGGCCTGTTTTCAATTCCCATATCGCACAGCTCGAAATGACACAGCGTGGGAATTTCTATGCCTACCTGCTGTGCAGCTTTTAAAATGGTAGTTCCTTGTTCTACCCGCACTTTTTTCTTGTCTATGGTGAGTTCTATCATTGTCTCGTTATTTTAATTAACAGTTAGCCATTACAGTTACTCTCGGATAATCGTTCTGCAGGCTGATTGCATCGAACTGGCATTTTTCCATGCAGGCGCCACACTTGATGCATATATCCTGGTTGATCTGATGAACCTCTCTCTTTTCGCCACTGATGGCATGTGTGGGACAAACGCGCTTACAAGCCATACAGCCAATACAGTTTTCTTCCGATATCACATAATAGAGCAGATTGCGACATTGGCCGGAGCGGCACTTTTTATCATGCACATGCTCCATGTATTCCTCCATAAAATTACCGAGAGTGGAGAGCACCGGATTTGGCGCCGTTTGCCCCAGTCCGCACAGCGAGGTATCTTTTATGACACTACCCAGGTTCTTCAGTTTTTCAATATCTTCCTGCACGCCTTTGCCTGCCGTGATCCTTTCCAGTGTTTCGTAGAGCCGCTTATTGCCAATGCGGCAGGGCGCACACTTTCCACAGGACTCTTCCACAATAAAATCGAGGTAAAACTTGGCAACCGAGACCATGCAGTCATCCTCATCCAGCACGATCATGCCTCCCGACCCCATCATGGAACCGGCAGCCAGAAGGCTTTCGTAGTCGATGGGGGTATCGAGGTGCTTTTCGGTCAGACAGCCGCCCGAAGGACCTCCCGTCTGTACGGCTTTAAACTTCTTCCCGTTCTTGACACCTCCTCCAATTTCAAAAATGATTTCCCGCAAGGTAGTACCCATTGGCACCTCAATCAGACCTACATTGTTTATCTTTCCGGCGAGAGCAAACACTTTTGTGCCTTTCGACTTTTCAGTGCCGATTCCCGAAAACCAATCGGCCCCCCTGAGGATGATCACCGGAATGTTGGCAAAGGTCTCCACGTTGTTTACACAAGTAGGCTTGCCAAGATAGCCACATTGCGCCGGAAAGGGAGGCTTACTGGAGGGCTCTCCGCGTTTGCCTTCCATAGAATGAATCAAGGCTGTCTCCTCTCCACAGACAAAAGCGCCGGCGCCATATTTCAAACTGATGTCAAAGCAGAATCCGGTACCAAAAATATGTTCACCCAGCAACCCAAGCTCCCTGGCCTGCGCAATAGCTATCTTCAACCGCTTGATAGCCATGGGATACTCTGCACGTATATAGATCAATCCTTTCGTGGCACCGATACAATAACCGCAGATAGCCATCGCTTCGAGTACGGAGTGCGGGTCTCCTTCGAGGATAGACCGATCCATGAATGCGCCCGGGTCACCTTCGTCGGCATTGCAGACCACATATTTTTGGACCGCCTTATTCCTGGCGGTGAATTCCCATTTCAGTCCGGTGGGAAATCCCGCACCGCCACGTCCACGCAGTCCCGATTTTTTGATCACCTCTGTGGTCTCCTGAGGTGTCAGCCCGGTGAGTACCTTGCCCAGTGCCTGATAGGCATCCCTCGCTATCGACTCGTCGATATTCTCCGGATCGATGATGCCACAATTGCGCAACGCTATTCGCAGCTGCTTCTTGTAGAACCCCATATGCCTGGAATCGAGAATATGCTCTGCTGTTTCCGGATCCGTATAGAGCAAACGGGTTACCTTGCGACCCTTGATGATGTGTTCGTCGACGATCTCCTTCGCATCTGCCGGCTTAACCTGAGTGTAAAAAGTGTTGTCGGGCAGGATCTTCACAATAGGTCCTTTCTCACAAAAGCCGAAACAGCCGGTACGGATGATCTGCACATCTTTATCCAATCCTTTTCTCATTATCTCATCACGCAGCATTTCGTACACCAGGCTGCTTTCTGATGAATGACATCCGGTACCTGCACAAACAAGCAGGTGTGTATTGTATTGACTCATATATCAGGTATTTAGATGGTGTTGTAATTCTGCGGTATGATGCCGTCCACAAGCTCACCTTCCTTAATATAGCGTTCGATGATCTCGTCTGCTTTACGGGCATTTACATAACCGAAAACCATCGGTTCCTTTCCGGGCATGGTTATTTCCACGGTGGGTTCGGCGAAACAATAACCCATGCATCCTGTCTGTGTCACTACCGCGTCGATGCTTCGCTTGTCAAGCTCTTCCACGAAGTACTCCATCACCTCTTTGGCTCCCGAGGCAATTCCGCAGGTGGCCATCGCCACCTTCACCTGAACGATGGACTCGGGACTTTCAGCCCTGTTTCTCAGATCGATACGGGACCGGACCTCTTCCTGTTTTTTTTTCAGGTCGGCAAGTGTTTTTATTCCATCCATACGATTAAAATTATTAATTGAACTTTCGCATATTCATTTTGAAATGCATGCAACTAAAGTCGAAGATTTAGCTGTTTACTGGTTTTTCCATCATAACGACTTCCCTGCATCAGTTATCTGCACAGAAGACTGCCGGAAGGCCTTTTTGTGTATAACTCGTTCAGGTTTTGCCGGATATACTCTTTCACTGCCGACATCATCCCCGGGCATAGCACATCGACTCCCTCCTTCTGCAATTCGTGGGAGTCGATTGTAAAAAGCGCCTTGTCCATCCGGTAGGCAAACCGTATACGAATGCCGGGATTCGCTTTCAGCAGCAAGGCTAAATATCCGGCAATATCTCCCAGAGGAAGACAGTCCGGATGATCAGTACGATAAACCGCTTCCACAACAGTTCCCCCACCCGCTTCCGAAAGCACACTCAGCGCCCCCCCGGCCTGCTCGCAGGTCATCTTTAAAAGGGGGATACCCAGCCCGGCTCTCCGGGTAGTGCGTGTGGTAAAGAAGGGGTCGGCCAGCTTTTGAACAGCCTCTCTACTCATTCCACAACCATCGTCTTCTACCCGGAATGTAAGCGTATGATTGCTGCTATCCTCAAAGAAGCCGATCTCAATTTCTTTCGACTGTGCCCGGATAGAATTCTGGACGACATCCATCATGTGCATTGCCATATCAACCATGGGAGCAATTGATTTGAGATCCTGGATTTTTCTTTTCGCGAAAAGCAGCTTTAAAACAGCCCCAGTCGAGCCTGTCCATATAAAAAGCATTATGGACCGTGGCAATATCTTTCAGATAATGAGCGTCAGAGTTTTGTAGAAAGCGATTACCTCTCAGCTCCGGATGTTTTTCTACAAACTCCATCACTGTCGTGGCCCTCGAAACCTCCAGCGCATCATACACCAGACCATGAGGAATGAAACCGAGCTGACTAAGAAGGCTGTTCTTCGGCCTGTCAACATGTGCCGGCACAAAAATACCTCCCAGCCGGTGCACCTGCTCTGCCACGCCTTCTACCTCATCATCAATACCAACAAACAAAGAACGTTCTTCTTCGTACAGGATGGCGTCGTCCTCATCTACTACAACCTGATAGCCAAACCTGGCGGGGTCATTTTTCACACCGGTCATCCTCTCTTCCAGATAGCCCTGAAACACTTCCATCGCCTGCAGATGGGGGAAATAACAGAGGCAATGCACCTCTTCCCGGGTGTTTACTTCACAACCCGGTATCACATATATCCCCTCCCGGCTGCCCAGTTCCACACAAACGTGCACGTTTCCTGTAGTGTTATGATCGGTAATAGCGATCATCTGCAACCCTTTCGCCTTCGCAACACGGATGATATTACGCGGGCTCATCTCCAGGCTGCCGCATGGTGAGAGACAGGTGTGAATATGTAAATCGGCATGATGCATGCTGATGCTCATTCCATCTCGTTCAATTTCTGATATAACCTCCCGGCAGTTTCAAAGGCTGGCAGCCCGGATGTGAGAATCACCACCTCTTCCGCTTCGGCATGCTCCAACACTTCAGGATCCACATGCCGCTCATTGACCACGATGACCGCACTCAACTCTTTGAGTGAGGCTACCGCCACAATATTTTTGTGCACCTGCGAAGTGATCCACACCATTCCCGGCTGTGCCTTTCCCATCACATCGCTCAGCAAATCTGACACATAAGCAGACCTCACTATCCTATCGGGAAGCATTTTACCAGACAAACAGGAATAATGCATCTCTTCAATAAGCTGTAAAAGATTCTTTTCCATCCGAGTCTCTGTATTTATTGAGCCTGTTCCTGCCCCATATCTTTTCGATCACCACGAAGGCCTGATCAGGACTCAGTTTGTAATTTTTCTCCATAACACGCTGCACAAAAACGCAATGAGAGATGCTCGCTTTGCCTCTCACAATATCTTCGGCAAGGCTTCTGCAGCCTGGCGCACCACAGGCACCACAATCAAAACCAGGAAAGTAACTCATTAACCGATCAATACGCTGCAGCTTTATCAATGTTTTCTCCATATCATCGTCCAGGAGTAAGCCTTCACGCGGATAAACCGGGTCAACCCCCGAAAGCCCGTGAAGAGTATCCTTAAAGGCCATGAGCGGGTTTCTCTCGCTTCCGCCATGGGTATCTTTCAACTTTAGTAGTCTCTTCTGGCGGTGCTCGAGCCGCTCCACCGCGAGAAATCTGTTTCCGGGACAGAGAATACCACCGGCACAGCCCTGATCACAGGCTCTCATCTCCAGGAAATCGATGCCGGAAATATGCCCCGACTCCAGCTTCTCCAGGAACTCAATCACGTTATCCATGCCGTCAATAGCCAGGCTCCTCCCGGGAAAATATTTTTTTTCGGTCCCGGACAAAGACCAGTTGACCGAGTCGGGGCTCATATTGGCAAACGTTTTGTGCAGACCGGAATTTTTATTCCCAACCATAATTTTCGATGCTTTATTAAAGATCTCTGTCATGTTGATGGTCGCATCGATGGGCGACTGCAACTCGCCGACAGGAGCACGGGCTGCCACCGTTTTTGCTGCACACGGGGTTACATAGTAAATGTATATCCTTTCGGGGATTCCCCCATCCTTCTCTTTCGACTTCCGCAGATAGAGAGCTGCGATGTCATGAGGCGCCTTTACCTGCATAATCAGCTCGGTAAGGGAAGGATACTGTACCTGGATAAGCCGGACGACAGCGGGACAAAAAGAACTGATGAGCGGACGGGAAACGCTCTTCTCCGCAATCGATTTATAGGCTTCCTTCATGAAGTCCACCGCCTGTTCTACCTCAAATACTTCGTCAAAGCCCACCTGCTTCACGGCATCCAGCACTCTAGTCGCTGAATATTCGGATGGAAACTGTCCGATAAAGACGGAAGGAACCAGTGCAATCCGGTATCCCTCACTGCTCACGGCATCCAAGCCATCGTCTTTCGCATACACAGCCCGCTGCGGGCAAACACGGTAGCATTCTCCACAATCGACACACCTTCCCGGTTGTATGCGCGCAAAGCCCTCCACAATCCGGATAGCCTGTGTGGAACAGACTCGCATGCAATGCGAACAACCGATACACTTGGAGGTATCAATTTGTATGGAATGTATGTAGTTCCTGTCTTTCATTCTGCAGGAAAATTACGGTGACAACTCTCACAAACTGAAGAAGCACCAAAATATACTTTTATTTCAAGACGTGTTCCTACTCCGGGTGTGGACGATAGGTACATCTCGTCGCAGTTTTTCCGGATATTGGGCAACCCCATCCCGGCGCCAAATCCCATCTGACGGACCCTGTCGCTGGCAGTAGAAAAGCCCTCCTCCATCGCCTTGCCAATATCTTCGATGCCAGGCCCCTCATCTTCCACTACCACATTGATGCCCTCCGGCGTGAGATCCACGTTCATGGTCCCTTTCCATGCATGCGCCACCACATTCACTTCGGCCTCGTAGAGCGCTATGGCAATTCTACGCACAAGAGCCGGTGCTATATTAAACTGCTTCAGGGTCTTCTTTATTTCCGAGCTTGCTCGCCCGGCTGCGCTGAAATTACCTCCCTCTATGTCGTAATGCATCTTCATCTGGGAATGGGCTTCAGCCCATTTTGGTACAATTTTCCGGCTATCTCGAAAACTGTAGCCCCGGAGACAACAATCGATATACGATGTTCTTTAGCCAAAATCAGCATTTCCTCGGTCACCTGCTTACCCCGGCCGAAAATAATACAGGAGATATTGATAATCTCCGCCGTACGTATTGCTTGTATTGTACACAACCCTGTGATAAGGACAGTCTTTTCCATCTGAAAACGCAGTACGTCGCTCATCAGATCGGAGGCAAAAGCGTTTGTGTAATCATGAAACGAACTACAATCGAGTCGAATTGTACCGTCAATTATTTCGTTTATCCTTTGTAAATTCATTTTTTAATATAAACAATGTACAAAAGCAGCTATTCGATTTTTTTGAAACA
>NZ_DCEN01000043.1:25984-38320 GCF_002316955.1 Proteiniphilum sp. UBA1028 | reverse complement strand
CCTATTTTCCATCCGATTAAACCCTTGATCAACCCTGCTCTGCAAAGTAAGCGGTTTTTTTTAATTTAATATAATTTATCACAAATTAATTCGCGTGCTTTGTCTCTTTAATCAGGATCACTTCAAATGCTAAAATTGAAATTTTCCCTTTCAACATAGTGCGTATGCAGCAGATGATGCGATTTCTCCCCCAGCGGCTCTATAAGAAAATCATCGTACAGACTGATAATATCCTGGTTTTCATGTGATTTGCGCATCTCCTTATGCTCGTCTTCAAGATAGATGGATGCCGCTCTTTTTGCGCACACCTCCGCATTGGTCGGTATAGGTTGTCCACCTCCGCCCAGACAGCCTCCCGGGCATGCCATCACCTCGATGAAGGTATATGGGGATGTGCCGCTCCTTATCTGATCAAGCAGGATGCCCGCATTTTTCAATGTATGTGCAACTGCTACCTTCACAATGGCCCCGTTCAGGTTTATATCGGCTTCCCTAATCCCTTCCAGGCCTCGGATAGCGTAAAAATCGACATCCTCCAGGCAGCTCCCTGTATAGATCTCGTAGGCAGTCCTTAACGCGGCCTCCATCACCCCGCCCGTGGAACCAAATATCACTGCCGCACCGGTCGACTTTCCCAAAGGACTGTCAAACTCCTCGTTCGGAAGTTGTGTAAATTCGATGCCCGTTTCACGAAACATGCGTGCCAGCTCCCGGGTAGTAAGAGAAAAATCGACATCATAGAAGTGATCCTCTTCCGAAAGATTCATCTTCTCTTTCCAGTACTGGAATGCTCCATCCATTTCCGGTCTGCGGGCTTCGTATTTTTTTGCAGTGCAGGGCATAATCGAGACCACCACAATCTTTCGGGGATCGACACCCGTCTTTTCAGCATAATAGGTCTTGGCCACCGCACCAAACATCTGTTGTGGCGACTTACAGGTAGACAAATGCCCAAGCTGCTCCGGATAGAAATGCTCGATAAACTTGATCCAACCCGGAGAGCAGGAGGTGATCATCGGCAAAATGCCACCGTTATGAATGCGATGGAGCAGCTCGTTGCCTTCTTCCACAATGGTAAGGTCCGCCGCAAAATCGGTGTCAAAGACCTTCGAAAAGCCAAGACGCCTTAACCCGGCCACCATCTGCCCGGTAACAAGACTTCCATAAGGCATGCCCATGGCCTCTCCGATACCCACACGCACAGCAGGCGCGGTTTGCACAAGAACCACTTTTTCCGGATCCTGCAAGGCTTTCCTCACTTCGCCAACAGCGCTTTTTTCCGTGATGGCACCCGTCGGGCATACGAGTGCGCACTGGCCGCAATTTGTGCAGGCCACAAGCCCCAAACCTTCGTCAAGGAACGTGGAAATTTTCGTTTTAAGGCCTCGCCCCGCAAAATCAATTGCTTTCACACTTTGCACATTGCTGCAGACAGCGACACACCGCCCGCAAAGAATGCATTTTTCCGGATCGCGTACCAGGGAAAGAGACGAATCATCTTTTCTATAATATTCTTTCCGGGTTCGCTCAAAGCGTCTCCCATTGATTCCCAGTGCATAGGCTAGCTGCTGCAGTTCGCAGCTTCCGCTCCGGTCACAGATCAAACAATCCTGTGGGTGGTTGGCCAGCAACAACTCCACGTTCAGCCTCCGTGCCTCCATGGCACGGGGACTGTCTGTCAATATCTCCATTCCTTCGGCGATCTTTGTGACGCAGGATCGCAACAACGACCTGGCCCCCTTCACCTCAACCACACACACGCCACATGAAGCGTTCTGAGACACATCTTTCAGATAACACAACGAAGGCACACGAATGCCCGCCATGCGGCATGCCTGCCAGATGGTACTCCCTTCAGCTACCCGAACTGTCTGATTATTTATCGTGACTTCCATCGTATGCTTATTTTATCTATTGACATCGGACATCACATCGAAGACACCTCTTCACTTCATTCTGCGCCTGCTCACCCGTAAACCCGAAGGAGATCTCGTTGAAATTATTCACCCGGTCTCTCACAGAGAGCTTTCTGGCTACATTTTTTGGGCTTGGCTTCGGATTCAGGGGAACCTCATTCCCATAATAGAATTCGCGAGACAAAAGAGGAAATCTCTCTTTACCCATCAGTGCCCTGTCGATGGCAGCAGCGGCCCTCTTTGCCATTCCCATTGCCTCAGCAGCGGTTGCGGGACCGCTGACAGCGTCGCCGCCGGCGTAGATTACAGGATCAGACGTCCGGAAGGTAAACCGGTCCACGGCAATCCGTCCATCCCTTGTCAGCGACATCCCGCCTGCCAGCCCTTCCGAAGAGACCCGCTCTCCGATTGCCAGAATCAGGGAATCGCAGGGTATTTCCTCAAACAATCCCGTCGCAACAGGGTTCCTTCTTCCGGAACGATCGATGTTTCCGGGTCTCATTTTTTCGATGCGCAGCGCCCTGACAAGCCCCGAACTATCAGCAACAATTTCGTGTGGGGCTGCGAGGAAACGAAATTTTATCTGCTCCTCTTCCGCCTCTGATATCTCCACGGCATTGGCCGGCATATCGCTCTTTTCGCGACGGTATACAAGGGTCACTTCTTTGCCCAGCCGCAGGAGAGAACGCGCAACATCGACGGCCACATTGCCCGCACCCACAATCACAACACATTGCCCTGTTCGCGGAATTTCACCCATTGCCATCTCCTTCAGGATTTCACTCCCTGCATACACACCTGTCGCATTTTCACCCGGGATGTTTATTGCAACATCTTCCCATGCTCCTATCGCCATAAAGAGAGCATCAGACTCTTTTTTCAATTCGTCCAGCGAGAGATTCCTTCCCAGTCGACGATTCATTTTAAATTGAACACCAAGCCTTCTGATTATTTTTATCTCTTTTTGCAAAATCTCCCTGGGTAGACGATATTGAGGAATACCATAACGGAGGACGCCGCCCGCCTCGGGCATCGCATCATAGACCCTCACATCGTGCCCCAGACGTACGAGATAAAAGGCGGCCGTGAGTCCCGCAGGACCGGCGCCGACAATGGCAATCCTTTTTCCGGTGGGTGCCAGCTTCTCTTTGATCAGTCTCCGGTATATATCCTCCTCTTTCCCGAGTTGATAGATGGTATCGGCCAGGTAGCGGTGTATCTCACCCTGCGAAACAGGCTGATCGAGCATCTCCCTCCGGCAGCGCATCTGACAATGAAAATGGCAGATGCGGCCCAGCGTACCCGGCAATGGATTGTCGCGCAGGGTAAGTTCAAAAGCATCCTCCCACCTCCCCTCCTTTATCAGTTCAATATATCCGGGGATATCCATATGTAACGGGCAACTATTTTCGCACAGCGCCGGGAATAGGGACTCGCAGGTACCGGCATGACAGCGCTTCTCCCTGATATGCTCCTCGTACTCATGCCGGAAATATTTCAATGTCGTCATGACCGGATTGGGAGCTGTCTGTCCGAGCGCACAGAGCGACGAATCTTTGATTACACCGCCAAGCAGTTCAAGCATGGCCAGGTCGGTAGCAGTGCCCTGTCCCCGGGTGATGCGCGTAAGGATGGCGAGTGCCTGGGCAAGTCCTTCGCGGCAGGGCGTGCATTTGCCACACGACTCACCGGCATTGAATTCGAGGAAATAGCGCGCCACATCCACCATGCAGTTGTCCTGATCCATCACCACCATTCCGCCCGAACCCATGATCGCCCCTATGCTGCTCAACGATTCGTAGTCGACAGGTGTAGAAAAATACTCCAACGGTATGCAGCCTCCCGATGGTCCTCCAGTCTGCACCGCTTTCACCCGTTTGGAGGTGCCCGTCCCTTCACCAATGGCAAAAACGAATTGCTCCAGCCTGGAGCCAAGCGGAAGTTCCACCAACCCGGTATTCTTTACCTTGCCGACCAGCGAGAACACTTTCGTGCCGGCACTTTTTTCCGTTCCGATAGCCTTAAACCATGCACTCCCTTTCTCCATGATGACCGGCACGTTGCACCAGGTCTCCACGTTGTTGATGTTTGTGGGTCTTCCATACAACCCCCTGCTTGCCGGATAGGGAGGACGCGGCATCGGCCGGCCGGCTTTCCCTTCGATGGAAGCGATCAGCGCCGTCTCTTCACCGCAGACAAATGCGCCGGCTCCCTCCACCACATCCAGCCTGAAGTTCAGTCCGGAACCCAAAATATCCACACCCAACAGCCCCAGCTCCTCAGCCTGCGCGATCGCTTTTTTCAACCGCTTCACGGCGAGAGGATACTCGGCTCTTACATAAGCAATTCCACTATCGGCACCCATCGCATAAGCGCCAATCAGCATCCCCTCGATTAACATATGGGGATCGCTCTCAATCTCATTGCGGTTCATATAGGCGCCGGGGTCACCCTCATCGGCATTGCAGATAATATACTTGCGATCAGACTCCTGCTTCTGCATAAGAGTCCACTTTACCCCGGCAGGGAAGCCGGCGCCGCCGCGTCCGCGAAGGTTCGACAGAGTCACTTCGCTGATTACCTCGGCCGGCGTAAAACCAGCAAGCACCTTTGCCAGGGCGTTGTAACCTCCAACAGCAATATAATCCCGGATTTCCTCGGGATCAATGAGCCCGGCGTGGCGCAACACCACCTTCTGTTGTCCCTTAAAAAAAGGAATCTCATCCCAATGAGGAACATCCTCATATCCTTTGCCAAACTCCACCTTCGAGGTCAGGAAATCCCATCTGTCGATCCTGCACAAAAGCTTACTCCGGCAGATCCTGCCTTTTACAATGCTTTCAACGATGCGGGCCGCATCCTTTTCGTTCACTTTGCTGTAGACCAGCATTGGCACACCCGGCCGGTACAGCATGACCACCGGCTCTACGGCACAGAAACCGAAACATCCTGTCTGCTTGAGCCTGCACTTGATGCCATCCTCCGCTATCTGCCTCATAATACGGTCATATACTGCACCGGCCCCATTTCCGACACCACAGGTACCCATCCCCACAAGCATCATCGGCTCATCAGGAAGAATCCTCTCCCGATGCTGCTCCCGCATTGTAATAATTTCGGACGGCTTCATAGGATTGTTTTATTTTTCTGGTTTTTTCTTTTTTACCCGGCTCATGATCTTCAGCAACTTCTGCGCATTCACATTACTATGAATAACCCCATCCACCTCAACAACAGGTGACTGAGCGCACTGGCCAAAACATGCCACCGTTTTCACAGTAAACAGATGGTCGGAAGTGGTATAGAAGGAATCCGCACCATCCGCATCTTTTTCAATTCCCAAAATATCAGCAACCTCATCCAGCAGGGCTTTTGACCCCTTTGTATGACAAGCCGTACCCCTGCAGACTACAACGACGTGCTCACCCTGAGGCTTCAGATTAAAATAAGAATAAAAGGTCGCTACGCTATATACCCGGGTATAAGGGATATTCAGTTTTTTTGAGACCTCCGCAAGCGTTTCACCGGGAAGATATTTCCATTGGCTTTTTCCTTGCGCCTCTTCCAGCGTAGCAAGCAACATGCCGGGCTTCCCCCGCTGTTTTTCTATAATCTCATCGAGGACCTCTCCCGGGACTGGAATATTGGCAAGTGTTTCCATAAGACAGATTTTAAAAAAAGGCACACCACAACTGACATATACAACAAGCTACAGAAGTTCTTTAACCCTGTAAATCCGCACTATATTCCCTTACAAATATAATATAACTCCCGGGATTAAAGAAATATTTCTTTAATTATTTTCCAAAAATTCACCTACCTGAAAAACAAAGACAACCCTCAACACATCAACACTTTATCGCCACTTCTTTTCACAGATCCCCATAGGATAGAATCTGACAAACAGGTACGGGCTACACGATCGCGGTTACCGGCTCGCCTGACGGAAGCGGGCATCAACGCTGTCCTGGACAGTGGCAGACATGGAAATTGGCTTGAAGTGATAGTCTCCGGAAAAAAGTAACCATTCGTACTGAATTATTTTGTACTTTTGTGAAAAATTTGGGCATTGCTGCTCAAACAATTCAATCAAAACATGCAAAATTTAGAACTGAGCGAACAGGAAATCATACGCCGGCAGAGTCTGGATGAATTGAGACAACTGGGAGTGGAACCCTACCCCGCCGCCCTGTATGAAGTAAACGCCTGGTCCACAGATATAAAAAACGACTTCAACGACGAAACGGAACATCGCAGGGTAAGCATCGCAGGACGCATCATGACCCGACGCATCATGGGGAAAGCCTCATTCATAGAACTGATGGACTCCAGGGGACGCATCCAGGTTTACATTACCCGCGACGACATTTGCCCGGGTGAGAATAAAGAGCTGTACAACCTCGTATTTAAAAAACTGACAGACATCGGTGACTTCGTGGGGATTACAGGCTTCGTCTTTCGCACGCAGACGGGAGAGATATCGGTACACGCAGAAACGCTGACCATCTTATCCAAGTCACTCAGACCGTTACCGGTTGTAAAAATGAAAGATGGCGTGGCCTACGACAAGCTTACCGATCCTGAGCTGCGCTTTCGACAACGCTATGTAGACCTGCTGGTAAACGACAACGTAAAAGATATTTTTGTGAAACGTACCCGCATCTTCGATGCCATGCGGACTTATTTTAACCAGCAGGGATATCTGGAGGTGGACACCCCTGTACTGCAAAGTATACCCGGAGGTGCTGCCGCCCGTCCGTTCATCACACACATGAATGCTCTCGACATCGACCTCTATCTCCGCATTGCCAATGAATTGTACTTGAAACGACTGATTGTTGGCGGATTTGAAGGGGTGTACGAATTTTCCCGTAACTTCCGCAATGAGGGGATGGACAGGACGCACAATCCCGAGTTTACCGTAATGGAGATTTATGTGGCCTATAAAGACTACCGGTGGATGATGGAATTTACCGAGCAGATGTTGGAGCACGTAGCCCTGGAAGTTCTGGGTACCACAAAAGTGAAAGTGGGAGATCAGGAAATTGATTTCAAGGCTCCCTACAAAAGAGTGACGATGATCGATGCAATCCGTGAACATACCGGCATCGACATCAGCGGCATGGACGAAGAGCAGCTTCGTGATGTGTGCAAAAAGTTGGGTGTGGAGCAGGATGAGACGATGGGTAAGGGAAAACTGATCGACGAGATCTTTGGGGAGAAGGCCGAAGGGAAATACATACAACCCACCTTCGTCATCGACTACCCCATTGAGATGTCGCCCCTTTGCAAACGCCACCGTGACAATCCGGAGTTGACGGAACGTTTCGAGCTGATGGTTAACGGAAAGGAGCTGGCCAATGCCTACTCCGAACTGAACGATCCCATTGATCAGCGCGCACGCTTTGAGGAGCAACTGCGTCTTTCCGAAAAAGGCGACGACGAGGCAATGTTCATTGACCAGGACTTTCTGCGTGCTCTCGAATACGGGATGCCTCCCACTTCGGGCATGGGCATAGGGATGGATCGGCTTGCGATGCTGTTGACAGGACAGACGACTATCCAGGAGGTACTGCTCTTTCCGCTAATGCGCCCGGAGAAGAAAGTAAAAAGAGACACAGTGTCGGACTATATGCAAGCAGGCATCCCGGAAGAATGGGTTGCCCTCATTCAAAAAGCAGGGTATCTGCAGGTAAAGAGCCTGCAGGAAGTGAACCCAAACAAATTTCATCAGGAAATTTGCGGCCTGAACAAAAAGTTCAAAATGGGATTGAACAATCCCACGCCTGAGGAGGTTAAAACCTGGATAGCCAATACATCGGAATAATTACAACCGGACTTTCTGAGAAACATTATGACGGATTCAATCGGAAAAATCTGTATTTTGGGGGGTGGCACCTGGGGTACGGCACTGGCTAAAATTGTGCTGATGAACCAGAAACACATGAACTGGTTCATCCGCCGCGACGAACAGATAGAAGGATTTTACAAGCTGGGGCATAATCCCGGATACCTGACCAACGTAAAGTTCAACCTGGCCCAGATCACCTTTTATTCCAACTTTGAGAAAGCCATCAAGGAGTCGGATACGGTCATCATTGCCATTCCATCTCCTTATGTGAAACAATATTTTCGCAGAATATGGAACAGTACCTTTCGCGACAAGTTCATGGTATCGGCACTGAAGGGAATCATCCCCAACGACAACATGGTGATGAGCGAATTTCTTGCATCCAATTACAAAATCCCCCTGGAAAACATCGGCGTTATTTCGGGGCCTTGTCACGCTGAGGAGGTCGCACTGGAACGGCTGTCGTTTCTGACGGTGGCAAGCAAGGATCAAACCAAGGCGACGTTGCTGGCCGAAGCTATAACGTCGAGGCTACTGAAGGCACGCGTATCGAACGATGTGGTGGGCATTGAGCTGGCGTCTGTTTTAAAAAATATTTATGCCATCGCAGCGGGCATCTGTCAGGGACTGCTATACGGTGACAATTTTCAGGCAGTGCTGATGAGCAATTGCGCGAAGGAGATGTCCCACTTCCTCGATAGTGTTGTGCCTATTGAACGAAACATTACCGAACAACATTACCTGGGAGATATGCTCGTGACCGGCTATTCACAGTTTAGCCGCAACCGCACTCTCGGCGCCATGATCGGGAAAGGCTATTCGGTCAAAACGGCACAACTGGAAATGGAGATGATTGCTGAAGGGTACTACGGGGCAAAGTGTATTTACGAACTGAACAAACAGTTTAAGGCAAGCATACCCATTGCAGAGACAGTATACCAGATCCTTTATGAAAAGATGCCACCACAGGCTGCCATCAACAAGTTGATCGATTTTTTCTGAAGGGATAAATGCAGGCTGCCACGAATCATCAGACGTTACCAAACTGAAAAAAAGCTTCAGCATCATCTCAATCGACAAAAATGAATAAAATCTCATTGACTAAAACAGCATAATCATGGATAGTATTCAACTAAACATCAAACAGGTATTCGATTTTCTATCAGAAGAATCAATTCTGAATCAATCGGCTCGTGCCTCAGCCTGCAACCTGGCTTTACACGACGGATCGCGCGAGGGCAACGATTTTCTGGGGTGGGTGAACCTACCCTCTTCCATCACCGAAGAAGACTTCAGGGAGATAGAAGATGCGGCGACTGTGTTGCGCACCCACTGCGATGCCGTTGTGGTGGTAGGCATAGGGGGAAGTTATCTGGGAGCCCGAGCGGTCATCGATGCCCTCTCTGACTCTTTCGATTGGCTTTATGAAAAAGAAAAACGTAAAAACCCAGTCATCCTCTATGCGGGCAACAACATCGGTGAGGATTACCTGCATGAGCTCATGGACTGGCTGGACAACCGAGAGTTTGGCATAATCAACATCTCCAAATCGGGCACGACCACCGAACCGGCCATTGCATTCCGTCTATTGAAAGACATGTTGGAGAGCAAGGTGGGCAAGGACGAAGCCAGACAACGAATTGTTGCCATCACCGACGCCTCCAAAGGGGCGCTTCGCTCTCTGGCCACCACGGAAGGATACAAAACATTTGTCATCCCCGACAATGTAGGCGGACGCTATTCAGTGCTTACACCGGTCGGTCTGCTCCCTATTGCTGTGGCGGGAATAAACATCCGCAAGCTGGTGGCCGGGGCCGCTGAAATTGAAAAGGCGACGGAACCGTCTACCTCTTTCGACTACAACCTCCCGGCCATCTACGCGGTAATTCGCAACGAACTCTACAAACAGGGCAAGAAGATTGAGATCCTGGTCAACTACCACCCTAAACTCCACTTCCTGGCCGAATGGTGGAAGCAACTCTACGGCGAAAGCGAAGGAAAAGAAAACGTAGGCATTTTCCCGGCTGCTGTGGATTTCACGACCGATCTGCACTCTATGGGCCAGTGGATTCAGGAAGGGGAGCGCACCATCTTTGAAACTGTGATTTCGGTGAAAGAGCCGAATAAGAAAGTACAAATTCCACACGACAAGCGGGATCTCGACGGGCTCAACTTCCTGGAAGGAAAAAGAGTGGACGAGGTAAACAAGATGGCAGAGCTAGGGACCCGCATTGCACACGTAGACGGAGGTGTACCCAACCTGTTGATCGAACTGCCCGAGCTAAACGAAAAGTACATCGGGCAGCTGATCTATTTCTTTGAGAAGGCTTGCGGCATCAGCGGCTACCTGCTGGGGATCAACCCATTCAATCAGCCAGGTGTGGAAGCCTATAAGAAAAACATGTTTGCTCTCCTCGAAAAGCCGGGATACGAAGAAGCCACAAGAGCCATCAAGGCAAGACTGTAAAAACTCAAAATTTTTGGGAGAACCGCCGAGCTACATTAAGTGGCTCAGCGGTTTTATTGTAAAAAGAAATGAATAAATTATTAAAAGAATACCTGCGACAGAATCAGTATCGCAGCTTTGACCTCAAGGCCGTCATCTTCGATATGGACGGCGTGTTGTATGACTCTATGCCGGCTCACGACAAATCGTGGCAGCAAACGATGGACGAACTCAACCTGCAACACATACCCTACGAGTTTTACCTTCAGGAAGGCAGAATCGGAAAGTCGACCATCAACGCCGTTTTTCAACGAAACCTGCAGCGTGACGCTACGGAGGAAGAAGAGCAGAGAATTTATGCCCGGAAATCGGAGCTGTTTCAGCAATACAACAGCGGCGCCACCATGCCGGGCGCCAAAGAAGTACTGGACTATGTAAGTAAAAACGGATTAAAACCTGTGCTGGTCACCGGATCCGGTCAGCCTTCCCTGCTAAACCGCCTCGACACCCATTTTCCCGGCGTCTTTACACCGGAAACAATGGTAACTGCCTTTGACGTGGTACACGGGAAGCCCCATCCCGAACCATTCCTGATGGGACTGGAAAAGGGTGGCAACCTGCAGCCCAACCAGGCCATCGTGATAGAGAATGCGCCATTGGGTATCGAAGCGGCAGTAGGTGCAGGCATCTTCACCATTGCTGTCAATACAGGCCCGCTTCCGGACTCGGTATTGACAAATGCAGGCGCAGCCATTGTCTTTCACTCCATGACCGACCTGCTTGGAGCAATACCGGAAATAATCCACCTGACAAAGTCAATTATCGTATAAATCAACCTCTTCACATCCTCCTCAAATGTAAGAGATCCGTTTCTTATCCGTAATTTATCCGATTTTTACTAACTTTGCAGGAACAGCTGTAA
This sequence comes from Proteiniphilum sp. UBA1028, assembly GCF_002316955.1. Taxonomy (NCBI): domain Bacteria; kingdom Pseudomonadati; phylum Bacteroidota; class Bacteroidia; order Bacteroidales; family Dysgonomonadaceae; genus Proteiniphilum; species Proteiniphilum sp. UBA1028. The sequence goes on along the minus strand of NZ_DCEN01000043.1, from coordinate 27,185 downwards.
TCTCCTAAAATATGCAGATAAATGAGTTCGGATTTCTTCGGGTGGCAGCCGCATCACCCAGGTTGAGGGTCGCAGACTGCGCTTTCAACACCCAGGAAATGAAGGCGGTGATTGAAAGAGCCGTAAAGGAAAATGTACAGATTGTCTGTTTTCCCGAACTATCCATCACAGGATACACCTGCGGTGACCTCTTCTTTCAGGAAGCCCTGCAGCGCAAAGCTGTGGACTCACTGGCAGAGCTAACGGCCTTTATGAAAGAAAAGCCGTTCCTCGTCGCTATCGTGGGGCTGCCACTAAAAATCAGCAGCAGCCTTTTTAATGTCGCCGCCGTGATATCGGCCGAAGGCATATTGGGGTTGGTACCCAAAAAAAACATTCCCAACGACCGGGAATTCTATGAAAAAAGATGGTTCGCCTCGGGGAACGATTTGCATTTGTTTTCGGTGGATATGCACGGCGAAAAGGTGCCCATCACTCCCGGAGGCATGATTTTCCACACCCCGTATGCAAATTTCGGCATCGAGATATGCGAAGACCTCTGGGCACCCGCTCCTCCCTCCTCTGCCCTGGCACTGCAGGGAGCGGATATCCTGTTCAATCTCTCGGCCAGCAACGAGCTGGTGGGTAAACACCAATACAGGAAGTCACTGGTGATTCAGCAGTCGGGTCAATGCAACGCTGCCTATGTCTATGCTTCGGCCGGCCAGGGCGAGTCGACCACCGACCTGGTCTTCTCCGGAGCCTGCCTGATTGCAGAGAACGGATCGCTGCTGGCCGAGTCGAAACGTTTCTCTTTAGAAAGCGAATTGATCATCGCAGATATCGATATAGATGCATTACGACACGATCGGATTAAAAACACCAATTATCTGACAATCATGCCGGACTGCTCCTTGGAGATCGATTGCATGATTCCTTCGGTCAATGCCGGCAAATGGTACCGGACATTCAATCCATACCCGTTTATTCCATCCGAAGATACGGCCGGTGAACATCTCCAGGAAGTATTCCAGATCCAGACACACGGATTGGCACAACGGCTCCGGCATACCGGGGCAACGACGGCCGTCCTGGGCATTTCGGGAGGACTGGACTCCACCCTTGCTCTCCTGGTAACGATAAAGGCATTCGATACCCTCGGCCTGCCCCGTGAAAATATTCACGGGATTACCATGCCGGGGTTTGGCACCACAAAGAGGAC
>NZ_DCEN01000043.1:25063-25723 GCF_002316955.1 Proteiniphilum sp. UBA1028 | reverse complement strand
TGACCTACGAAAATAGTCAGGCGCGCGAACGTACCCAGATCCTGATGGATTATGCCAATAAGACAGGCGGGCTGGTGGTGGGTACCGGAAACATGTCGGAACTTGCCCTTGGATGGGCTACATACAACGGAGACCACATGTCGATGTATGCCGTGAATGCCAGTGTGCCAAAGACGCTGGTTGCCACACTGGTACGATGGATTGCCGATCACAGGATGGAAGAACCGGCCCGCAGCATCCTTCACGATGTACTGGATACACCATTCAGTCCCGAACTGCTGCCAGCAGACAAAGAGGGACAAATTGCCCAGAAGACGGAACATGTGGTCGGCCCGTACGTGCTGCACGATTTTTTCCTGCACCGCATGCTACGGTATGGCGATGGGCCAAAACGTATTTTTCTCCTCGCCTGCCAGGCTTTTAGCAAAGCCTATGCTGCGGACGAAATAGGTCAGTGGCTGAGAGTATTCTACAAGCGTTTTTTTGCGCAGCAGTTCAAACGCTCCTGCATGCCCGACGGCCCAAAAGTGGGCTCCGTGAACCTCTCACCCCGCGGCGACTGGCGCATGCCGAGCGATGCCGTTGCTGACACCTGGCTCAACGAGCTGAAAAACGATCCCCGCATACATAATCCTGAACCCCGTATATCGAAACATTGAA
>NZ_DCEN01000043.1:19599-24832 GCF_002316955.1 Proteiniphilum sp. UBA1028 | reverse complement strand
AAATATAAAAACGTTCAACCTTTTAAACATGCAACAACTCATCTCGCTTTTTACTGATTATACCGGAAAAGGTAATCCCGATTTGGAGGCAATGCCCTCGTCGGGCTCCAACCGAAAATACTTTCGGCTTCAGCGCGACGGCATCTCCCTTATCGGTGTACACGGGGAGTCGCGCGATGAGAACAGGGCCTTTATCCGTTTGGCAAAGCATTTCGGGGAACAACAGCTGAATGTTCCGCAAGTACTTGCCGTATCGGGAGACGAGATGTATTACCTGCAGGAGGATCTGGGAAATACCCATTTATTCGATGCCATCAAGGGTGGCAGGCTGACCGGCGTGTTCAGTCACGACGAAAAAGAGCTGCTGCACAAGACCATCTCCCTGCTGCCCGATATTCAATATGCCGGAGCCCGTAATCTCGATTTCAGTGTCTGCTACCCGTTGCCTGAGTTTAATCGACGCTCTGTGATGTGGGATCTGAATTACTTCAAGTATAGCTTTCTCAAGACCACCGGCATGGATTTTAGGGAAGACCTGCTCGAAAACGATTTTGAGAAGCTGGCAGAGATCCTGCTGAAAGACGGTTCCCATACGTTCATGTATCGCGACTTTCAGTCTCGGAACGTGATGCTATCGAACGATGTCCCCTACTTCATCGACTTCCAGGGGGGACGAAAAGGGCCGGTTTATTACGATGTGGCATCGTTCCTATGGCAGGCGAAAGCCAACTTCCCGGCAGAATTGCGCGACGAACTGATCGTGACCTACATTGCCGCGCTGCGGAAATACCGCCCCGTGGAGGAGGGTGACTTTCTCAGACAACTGCGTCAGTTTATCCTCTTTCGCACTTTGCAGGTGCTTGGAGCATACGGCTTCAGGGGATATTTTGAGAAAAAACCGCATTTCATCCAGAGCGTACCCTTTGCTCTGGACAACCTGCGTGAACTGCTGAAGGAGGGGTTTGATGAATATCCCTATATGTGCAATTTATTGAAGAAGATGACCGACCTCAAACAATTTGCCGATTCGCGCAAACGGGGGTTGGAGGTGCGGGTTTACAGCTTTGCCTACAAGAAAGGCATTCCGGACGATGCCTCGGGCAACGGAGGCGGCTATGTGTTTGACTGTCGTGCCATCAATAATCCGGGAAAATATGAACGGTACAACAACGTGACCGGACTGGATGAACCGGTAATAAAGTTTCTTGAGGACGACGGGGAAATAGTGACCTTCCTGAATGCCATCTATCCTCTGGTCGATCAGCATGTGAAGCGTTACATGGAACGCAACTTCACCAACCTGATGATCTCTTTCGGATGCACCGGCGGCCAGCACAGGTCGGTTTATGCCGCCCAGCATGTGGCGGAACATATCTCAAAAAAATTCGGGGTAAAAGTATCGCTGATTCACCGGGAACAAAACCTGGAACAGGAATTCAGAAAACAATGAAAGCAATGATCTTCGCCGCGGGACTCGGCACACGACTAAAGCCTCTGACCGATTCCCTCCCCAAAGCACTGGTATCGGTGGGGGAAAAACCCTTGCTGCAGCACATCATAGAAAAGCTCAAACAGTCGGGGTTCGATGAGATCATCATCAACATCCATCACTTTGGCCAGCAAATCATCGATTTTGTGGAAGAAAACAATCGTTTTGATATCCGGATTGAATTTTCAGACGAACGGGAGAAGCTGCTCGACACGGGTGGAGGTATCAAAAAAGCATCCTGGTTCTTCGACGACAATAAACCGTTCCTGGTACACAATGTCGATATCCTGTCCAATGTTGATCTCAGCAATCTTTATACCTTTCACCTGAAGACCCACTCTCCCGCCACATTGGTATGCAGCAGCAGGGAGACATTACGTTACCTGTTGTTCGACAGTAATCAACACCTGAAAGGATGGATCAACGAAAAAACCGGTGAAGTAAAATCTCCTCTTCCTGATTTCGATCCGTCAGGCTACCGAAAGTTCGCTTTCTCGGGGATTCAAATAGTCGAACCTTCGGCTTTCCGTTATATGGAAAATTTTCCGGACAACTTCTCTATCATTGATTTTTACCTATCCATCTGTAGCAAAGAGAAACTGGCCGCATTCATTCCCCGGGACCTGCAGTTGATCGATGTGGGAAAACTCAACTCTTTGGAGGAAGCCCAAAATTTCCCAATACCGGGTCGGTTTCATCATTATACATAATAACCTGCCATATGACACATCTTGATAAACTGGGAAGACTGTATAAAACCGAATTATTCGAGAATATACTTCCTTTCTGGCCTACCCATTCGCAGGATCTCGCTTATGGGGGTTATTTCACCTGCCTCGACCGGCAGGGAAAGCATCAGCTTCCCCCGGAGACATACTCCACCATGAACCGGGATATTATTTTTTAAGAACTAAGCCTGACGATATCATAAAACTGGACAACACACAGTAAGACCAAAGCCGAGATACATTATTTTCACATATTTAACTAAAATCGACCGAAACACAAGCCATACGTCGCGTTAAACATCATTAAATACCCGTTATTTAATTAATATATTTATTTTATCTGTTGCGTTTATGAAATAGTTGTGTTTATTTTGCGTAGATATACAATACTAATTGACTCATCCTGAAATTTGTTTTTATTTTTTACATTATAACAACGCCATCACAAATGATTAATTTTAACATTGTAAGCGCAAAATACAAAGACGAATTATTCGAGAATATACTTCCTTTCTGGCTTACCCATTCGCAGGATCTCGCTTATGGGGGCTATTTCACCTGCCTCGACCGGCAGGGAAACATCTACGACACCGACAAGTTCATCTGGCTCCAGGGGCGACAGGTATGGATGTTCTCCATGCTGTACAACAAGGTAGAAAAGAGAAAGGAGTGGCTTGATTGCGCGGTTCAGGGCGGAGAGTTCCTAAAAAAATTCGGTCACGATGGCAACTTGAACTGGTATTTCTCCCTGACCCGGGAAGGAAAGCCGGTCGTTGAACCCTACAGCATCTTCTCCTACACTTTCGCCACCATGGCATTCGGGCAACTAAGCAAGGCTACCGGAAACGAAGAGTATGCAGAGATCGCAAAAAAAACATTCGACATCGTCCTCTCAAAAAGGGACAACCCGAAGGGAAAATGGAGCAAGGCTCATCCGGGAACGCGAGACCTGAAATCATTCTCCCTGCCCATGATTCTCTGCAACCTCTCGCTCGAAATTGAGCATCTGCTCGATAAAGAGTTTCTGGACCAAACCATGGAAGAGTGCATTCACGAGGTGATGGAGGTCTTTTTACGCCCCGAGCTGGGCGGCCTGATCGTGGAAAACGTACACGAAGACGGCACGCTCTCCGACTCCTTCGACGGCAGGCTCATGAATCCGGGACACGCCATCGAGGCAATGTGGTTTATCATGGACCTGGGCAAGCGGATGAACAGGCCGGAGCTGATCGGAAAAGCGGTGGAGACAACGCTCAAAACGCTCGAATATGGCTGGGATAAAAAATACGGCGGTATTTTCTATTTTATGGACCGGAAAGGGTTTCCACCCCAACAGCTCGAGTGGGATCAGAAGCTGTGGTGGGTACACGTGGAGACCCTGATCTCGCTGCTGAAAGGCTACCAGTTAACCGGATCCGAAGCATGCCTTCAATGGTTCGAAAAAGTACACGACTACACCTGGAGCCATTTTAAAGATCCGGAGTATCCCGAATGGTGGGGATACCTGAACAGGAGGGGAGAGGTGCTGCTCGACCTGAAAGGCGGAAAATGGAAAGGATGCTTCCACGTGCCAAGAGGACTATACCAATGCTGGAAAATAATGGAAAGCATCGAAGCAGGAAAATGACTCTCACCAAAGGCAGAAAACATTTTGAAATAAAAAAGCTATCTTTGGATTTCTTTCAAAATAAGCAATGCGTCATCCCATCTTCACGGAGAACAACGCATCCAATACAAAAGTATTCATATGAAACGAGCATGATAATCATTATCACGCATGATCATGACTAAAGCGAGTTCCATATGACACCATTGAAAATAAATATTTTAGTCATATGAAAAAATTTCTAATCCTCTGTTTCGTTGCGTTCTTTACATCAACAACTGTTGCCCAGAAACGAGACTATTCAACCTTTTACTATCAGCGTGCTTCTTTGTTCGAGAAGTTGCCGGTGTCGGAAGAGGATATCCTCTTTGTTGGCAACAGCATCTCCAACGGCGGGGAATGGGCTGAACTGTTTGGCGATTCTCGCGTAAAAAACAGGGGGATCAGCGGAGACATCTGCGAGGGTGTCTACGACCGGCTCGATCCGCTCGTGAAAGGAAAACCGGATAAAATCTTTCTGATGATTGGCATCAACGATCTTGCACGGGGCACCCCACCCGATTCAATCGTGGCATGTATCGGTAAAATCACGAAGAAGATCAAGAACGAGTCTCCCGATACAGGCATATATCTGCAAAGCATCCTTCCCGTCAATAATTGCTACGGCATGTTTGATGGACACACCAGACACGGGGAAATTATCCACTCTCTGAATAAAAGCCTGAAAGAAATGGCCGATACAAACGCCATCACCTATATTGATTTGTACAACCATCTTGTCATCCCCGGGACACACAAACTCGATACCCTGTACAGCAACGACGGCCTGCATCTGATGGGTGAGGGCTATCTGAAGTGGGCAAAAATTGTAAAACCTTATCTGTAAACGTGTAGAATGATAAAAAAAAGAATACTGTTTGTTTTGCTTCTTATTCCGGCGCTGCTCACTGCAGAACCGGTGAAAGTGGCCTGTGTGGGGAACTCGGTCACCTTTGGCTACAAGATTGAGAACAGGGCAAACACTTATCCGGCCCAGCTGCAGCGGCTGCTGGGCGATTTCTACCGGGTGGAGAACTTCGGCCATAGCGGGGCCACCCTGCTACAAAAAGGGCATAACCCTTACCGGAAGATGCCGGCATACGAGAAGGCGCTCACCTTCGAACCCGACATCGTGGTGATCCACCTGGGACTGAACGATACCGATCCGCGCAATTGGCCAAAATTCCGGGACGACTTCACCAAAGACTATATAGAACTGATCCGCTCGTTCCAGGAGAAAAATCCAGCTGCAAAAGTGTGGATCTGCCGCATGACACCCATCTTCAGCTGGCATCCCCGATTCAAGTCGAGTACCCGAATGTGGTACGATCAGGTGCAGGCGGAGATCGAGCGGGTGGCGAAGGTGACCGG
>NZ_DCEN01000043.1:13228-19391 GCF_002316955.1 Proteiniphilum sp. UBA1028 | reverse complement strand
GCGCTCCATCCCACTGACGAGGGGGCGGGAATTATAGCCAAAACCATATACAGCAGCATTACGGGTAATTATGGAGGGTTGCAGCTACCGGACATCTTCACAAACAATATGGTGATGCAGCGTAACAGACCGGTAAAGTTTTGGGGAATCGCCGATGTGGCCACAGAGGTGATTGTGCACTTTGCGGGGAAAACAAAAAAAACACAAACCGGACACAACGGGAAATGGACAATTGACTTTCCCCCGATGAAGACGGGAGGGCCCTACAGTGCCACCATAGAAAACGAAAAGGCCTCCATACGGCTTACCAACATCCTGGTAGGAGAAGTATGGATCTGTTCCGGCCAATCGAACATGGCGTTTCTGCTCCGGGATGCCGCCACAGCAAGGGAAGATATCCCCCGCACCGCCAACAGCCAGCTTCGCTTCTTCGACCAGAAGGAGATTGCTCCAACCGCAGCCGTGGAGTGGAACGACAGCGTGCTGACACAAGTAAACCGGCTGAATTATTACCATCCAGCCACCTGGACTCTTTCCGACAGCGTAACAGCAAGCCGCTTCTCCGCCGTTGCCTACCATTTCGGAAGGATGCTGCAGGAGCAACTGGGTGTGCCGGTGGGACTGATACAGAACGCCATCGGCGGATCACCCACAGAGGCATGGATCGACCGAAAGACAATGGAACGCAACCCGCTGTTAGTCGACTTCTTCAGCAATTGGAACAATAACGATTTCGTCGACGGATGGGTGCGCGAACGGGGCATGCAGAACATCGCCCGTGCCGGCAGGAATCCCTTCCAACAACATCCCTACAAACCCTCCTATCTTTTTGAGACCGCGATGGCACCATATGCCGGCTATCCTATTGCCGGTGCCATCTGGTACCAGGGTGAGTCGAACGCCAACAACGTGGAACTGCACGAACAGCTGCTCCCCACCATGGTAGAGAGCTGGCGCAACGCCTGGGGTGAGAGCTTCCCGTTCTACTACGTGCAGCTCTCCAGCATGGAGAGGGGACGCGAATCGTGGGGACACTTCCGCGACAGCCAGCGCAGGTTAATGAAGCGGATCGCCCGCACCGGCATGGCGGTCTCTTCCGACCTGGGCAACCGAACCGATGTCCACCCCCGCCAGAAGAAGGAGGTCGGTGAGCGACTGGCCCGCTGGGCACTGTCCGACAGCTACGGAAAAAATATCCGTAAAAGCGGCCCACTCTTTAAAGAGGTGCGCTTCGAGGAAGAAAAAGCGGTCGTCACCTTTGGCGAAACGAAACGCCTCCGAACGTCGGACAACAAATCCGTAAGGGATATCGAACTGGCGGGAGAGGATAAGATGTTTCATCCGGCTACAGCAATGATCCGGGGTAACGCCCTGGAGGTAACCTGCGACAAGGTACCTCATCCCGCGTTCGTGCGCTACGGCTGGAGCTCCTACACCAACGGGAACCTGGTCAACGAGGCAGGTCTGCCCGCCTCCACCTTCTCTTCGGAGTACCCATAAATAAGCGAAGCCTAATTTTCAATCTGCATCATTGTAACTAGTATGTTGAAATCAATACGAAAAAAAACGATATAAAAATGACAACCCTGTCCTGTCTGCTGGCTGCCATGTTGCTTCTCTCCTGCAACACAGAGAAGAAAAGCGAACCGTTACAGCTGCTGCCACAGCCACAGATGCTCACCCTTTCCCCTTCCGGGCAACACCGGCTGCATCAGGGAATGCCAGACCCTTCTGTCGTTGCCGAAAGACTGATCGCTGCAATCCCCGAAGTGGAGGTAAATGCCGAAGAGGCCTACCGCCTCCGGATTACACCCGATTCCATCCTGATGGAGGCCACCACGGAGAAGGGGATCTACTGGGCACGGCAGACACTGAACCAGCTCATCGCCTCTTCCGGAGGGAACACCCTCCCTGCGCTGGAGATTACCGACTGGCCTGCCTTCCGCGTACGCGGCTTTATGCACGACGTGGGGCGCAGCTTCATCTCTGTGGAGGAGCTAAAAAAACAGATATCCCTGCTCTCTCAGTACAAGATCAATGTCTTCCATTGGCATTTGACAGAAAATCAAGGCTGGCGCCTGGAAAGCAGGCGTTATCCGCAGCTGAACGACAGCAGCAGCTTCACCCGGTTGCCCGGAAAATATTACACCATGGAAGATGCCCGGGAGATTGCGGTACACTGCAAGACACACAACATGCTGTTGATACCGGAGATCGACATGCCCGGTCACAGCGATGCCTTTGCACGGGCGACGGGCGTGGATATGCAGTCAGAGAAAGGAATGAAAATCCTGAAAGATCTGATGGAAGAGATCTGCACCGAAGTTTTTCCGGAAGTACCCTACATCCATATTGGTACGGACGAAGTAGAGTTCACCAACCCTGTCTTTGTGCCGGAGATGGTAGCACATATACGGGGGTTAGGTAAAAAGGTGATCTCCTGGAACCCCGGATGGAACTACCAACCGGGAGAGATCGATGCCACACAGCTCTGGAGCTACCGCGGCAAGGCACAGCCCGGCATTCCCGCCATCGACTCCCGTTTTCACTACATCAACCACTTCGATGCCTTCGGCGATATCGTGGCCCTCTACAACAGCAGAATCTACAACAGCGATAAGGGCAGCAACGACATCGCCGGAACCATCCTCGCCATCTGGAACGACCGCCTGCTGGAGGATGAGGAACAGATCATGGCGCAAAACTTCTTCTATCCCAACATGCTCGCATTGGCCGAACGGGCCTGGCTGGGGGGCGGATCGGAATACTTCGACAAAAACGGCGTCATCCTGCCAATAGATGAAAAGGAGGAGACCTTCCGCTCGTTTGTCAATTTCGAACACCGCATGCTATGGCACAAGGAACACAATTTTGCGGGTAAATCTTTCCCGTATGTACAACAGACTCAGGTGAAGTGGCATATCATCGATCCGTTTCCCAATGGGGGCGACCTGTCAGCGGTTTTCCCCCCGGAAAAAGCACTCAGCGACAGTTATTTGTACAACGGACAAACCTACGCTGTTCGTCCTGCCATCGGTGCCGGCATCTATCTGCGGCATGTGTGGGGCAACATTGTACCGGCTTTTTACGAAAACCCGCAGGAGAATCACACCGCCTACGCTTACACCTGCGTGTGGTCGCCAAAAGAACAAACAGTGGGCCTTTGGGTATCTACCCAAAATTACAGCCGCTCCGAGAGCGACCTACCTCCGCCGCTGGGAGAATGGGACTATCGCGGCAGTCGTATATTTATCAATGATAAGATTCTGTCACCTCCAGTCTGGGAAAACAGGCATACAGAGAAAACAAACGAAATTACTTTGAAGAATGAGAATTTTACGGCCCGCCCCCCGCTGCCTGTGGACCTGAAGAAAGGGTGGAACAAGGTGCTGCTGAAGCTGCCTGTCGGCAAATTCAACACTCCGGAAGTACGGCTGCAAAAGTGGATGTTCACGTTTGTATTTGTGACCCCCGACGGGAAAGATGCCATGCCGGGATTGACTTACGATCCTTCAAAAATAAATGAAAAATAACATGCATACCGTTCTTTCCGGGATATCACGATGGCTGTTCGTTGCATTCCTTGCAGCAGTACCGGCATCGTGCCGTCATTCCAAAAGCGACACAAACCACAGCGAAACCATGCAAATTAATTGGGAAGAGCTATCAACCGACGGATTGCAGGGCAATCTGGCCAAAGGTGTCTCGGCAGCATACGCCGCACTGATCAACGGCAATCTGATTGTGGCCGGTGGCGCCAACTTCCCGGAGAAGCTGGGGTTTGAAGGCGGAAGAAAATTCTTCTACAACGACATCGTACAGTTTGACGCTTCAACCAACAAGTGGAAGCTGGTCGGTCATTTGCCGGATTCCTCAGCCCATGGCGTATCGGTTCCCGTTGCCGGGGGTGCATTGTGGATTGGCGGAAATAACGCTTCGCAGTCGCTGAATAAAGTGTACGCCGTTTCTTTATCGCCAAAAGGCACTGTAAAGTTGACCCCCTTTCCGGCATTGCCGGCAGCGATGGACAATTTTGCGGGGTGCTCATCGGGCGATATGGTCTTCGTGGGCGGCGGCAACATGAACGGAGCTCCGTCAAATGTGTTTTACTGCATCAATGTCAAAACAGACAGTGCATGGACGGAACTGCCTCCTTTTCCCGGTATCCCTCGCCTTCAGGCTGTCATGGTTTCCATGGAGGAGGAGGGGAAAACGTATGTGTACCTGTTGGGAGGTTTCTTTGGCGGCGACGAAACCTCTGTGCCGGCCATGGCAACAGAGTTGCTGAAATACGATGTTTCCGCAGGAGCATGGACAAAAGCAGGCGATCAGATGGATCCCGGCACACAGAAACCGTTCTCTCTGGGAGGGGCGACTGCAATGCAGCTGGACAACCGCTATATTCTTTGTCTGGGAGGGGTCAACCATACTATTTTCCTGGATGCCCTCACCGCGCAGTACAAGATTGCCCATAACCCGGCACTGTCAACCAGGGAGAAAGAAAAACAGAATCTGGAATTCTCAAAGAGATACATGACGCAGCCGCCGCAGTATTACAGGTTTAATTCGGAATGCCGAATTTTCGATACGAAAACGAACGAATGGCACACCATCGACAGCACCCTCAACGCAGCCCGGGCAGGGGCAACGCTTGTCGGGGACAGTCGCAAGTTCTATGCCGTGCAAGGTGAACTGAAACCGGGAGTGCGTTCCCCTGAAACATGGAGAGGAGAAATAAAGATACGATGATGTACCGTCAATGTCCACGAAAGAAATCAACAAAAAATCAAAATAATAGTTTTATCATATGAGAAATGACAAATATTACCCCTGGGTCCTGGTCGGCTTGCTTTGGGTGGTGGCACTACTAAATTATCTTGACAGGCAGATGCTTTCCACCATGCAGTCATCGATGCAGATAGACATCAGGGAGCTGGCCGTCGCAGAGAACTTTGGAAGGATCATGGGCATCTTCCTGTTGATATATGGACTGATGAGCCCTATTGCAGGAGTGATTGCCGACCGAATCAATCGCAAATGGCTTATTATCGGAAGTTTATTTGTCTGGTCGGCGGTGACCTACGGCATGGGGTATGCCCAAACGTTTCAACAGGTCTATTGGCTGCGTGCACTCATGGGCGTGAGCGAAGCGCTGTACCTGCCGACCGGCCTGGCAATGATTGCCGATTTTCACAGTTCCAAAACAAGGTCGCTGGCCATCGGCATACACATGTCGGGACTCTACACGGGTCAGGCTCTGGGTGGATTTGGTGCTACCATCGCTGCAAGCTACTCCTGGCAGACTGTTTTTCACTGGTTCGGAATTGCCGGGATCATTTATTCGATCCTTCTTATATTCCTTATGTACGACAAGGAAGGGCATGCCGGCACGAAAACCGCGAAACTACAGGTCAATCCGCAAAGTAGTTCCACGAGAAAAAAAACCGTCTTCCAATCTCTTGGCCTTATCCTCGGCACTCTTTCGTTCTGGATCATGCTCTTTTACTTCATGGCTCCTAGCTTCCCGGGGTGGGCGACCAAAAACTGGCTTCCTACGTTGTTTTCCGAAAACCTGGGGATTGAGATGGCCAAAGCAGGCCCCATGGCCACCATCTCCATCGCTATCGCTTCGTTCATCGGCGTGCTGATTGGCGGACCGCTCTCTGACCGATGGGTACAGAAAAATATTCGGGGCAGGATCTACACCAGCGTCATCGGGTTGACGCTAACGCTCCCCTCACTGGTACTCCTGGGATATGGGCACTCGTATGTCGGCCTGATTGGTGCCGCGATGCTCTTTGGCATTGGCTACGGGATGTTCGACACAAACAACATGCCGATACTTTGCCAGATCATTCCCCAAAAATATCGTGCCACCGCATACGGCATCATGAACATGATGGGTGTCTTTGCCGGGTACGCTGTCACCCTCATGCTGGGGAGCTCCACCGATGCCGGCAACCTGGGTGACGACTTCAGCAAGCTCTCCGTAGTGGTGCTGGCCGCCATTGTCCTGATGCTTCTATTCGTGAAGCCCAAAGGGGAACTCACCTATCCCGAAGAAGAAAAAATAACCACTAAATAAGAACGACAATGAAACAATTTGAAAAAATTAAAGGGTTAATTGTGGCGCCTTTCACCCCCTTTGACAAAAAAGGCGAAG
>NZ_DCEN01000043.1:12589-13023 GCF_002316955.1 Proteiniphilum sp. UBA1028 | reverse complement strand
GTATTTATCAACGGTTCGTCTGGCGAAGGTTATATGCTGACGGTGGAGGAGCGGCTCAAGCTGGCCGAAAGATGGATTTCAGTAGCGCCAAAGGGATTTAAGGTCATTGTACACGTGGGGGCAACCTGCATCAAAGACAGTTTCAGGATGGCACAACACGCCCGGGAAATTGGCGCCTTCGGCATTGGAGCCATGGCCTCTCCCTTCCCCAAAGCAGGACGGGTGGAGGAGCTGGTGAAGTACTGTGAGGAGATTGCCTGTGGCGCACCCGAGCTGCCCTTCTACTTCTACCACATCCCGGCGCTGAACGGTGTCTTCCTCCCCATGCTGCCCTTTTTAAAAGCAGCCGACGGACGCATCCCCAACCTGGCGGGCATCAAGTACACCTACGAGAGCCTGTACGAGTACAACCAGTGCATGCTCTATGAAAATGG
>NZ_DCEN01000043.1:0-12336 GCF_002316955.1 Proteiniphilum sp. UBA1028 | reverse complement strand
GCGTCATCAACGAGTACAACAACGGCAACCTGGCGAAAGCAGTCGCACACCAGAACTTCGCACAAGAGGTGATCAACGTCATTGCCCGCTACAGGGGCAATATCGTGGCCGGCAAAAGAATCATGAAGCTGATCGGGCTTGACCTGGGCATAAACCGCACGCCGTTCCAGAATGTAACTGGCGAGGAGGAGTCAATTATCCGGAGAGAGCTGGAAGCAATCGGATTTTTTGAAGCCTGCAACAAGTTCTGAGAGAATTATTCCACATAGAGCGTACAATCGAGTAGGAGGAAAACTACTTCGTTTTCCTCCTACTCGATTTCGGATATCTATCTACCTGAGAACATATCCCAATATTCATTTCTCAGGAGGTTAAATTTTATTTTGAGACAGCCTCAATTCTGCAAATATGCAGTCTATAAAATTAATGACAAGATTGTCAGTCGAACATCTTCCTGAACTTGTTAAAGACACTCTTGCGTGCGGAGGCGGAAGGGACAAAGCTTTCCGACCTGTTCATCTCTTCCAGCTGCTTGCGTTCCTTGTCGGTGAGGTTCTCCGGCACGTAGACGTTCACGTTGATCAGCTCATCGCCCCGTCCGTAACCGTTCACCGAAGGCAGTCCCTTGTTGCGCAAACGGAGCACCTTGCCTGGTTGTGTCCCCGGCTCAATTTTCACCTTGGCAAACCCGTCGATGGTGGGCACCTCTACAGCACCTCCCAGGGCAGCAGTGGGGAAGCTAAGGAAGAGATTGTAAATCACGTCGTTCTCATCGCGTATCAGGTTGGGGTCCTGCTCCTCCTCGATCACGATCAGCAGGTCGCCGTTCACCCCCCCCCTGCGGGCTGCATTGCCCTTTCCCGACATGGAGAGTTGCATTCCTTCGGCTACGCCGGCAGGGATTCGGATGTTGATCACCTCTTCCTCGCGGACAATCCCTTCACCGTTGCAGTGTGCACACTTTTTCGAGATCGACTTGCCCTCGCCATTACAGGTGGGACAGGTAGAGGAGGTCTGCATCTGTCCCAGGATGGTGTTGGCCACACGGGTGACCACGCCCGATCCGTTACAGGTAGAGCAGGTGCTCAGGGAGGTACCATGCTCCGATCCATTGCCGTCGCAATGCGAGCAGGAGACATACTTCTTCACCTTGATCTTCTTCTCCACACCATTGAGGATCTCCTTGAGGGAGAGCTTCACCTTCACCCGCAGGTCCGACCCCCGGTTCACGCGCCTGCCGCGTTGGGCGCCACCAAAACCACCAAAGCCGCCAAAGCCGCCAAAATGACCACCAAAGATGTCTCCAAACTGCGAGAAGATATCGTCCATCGACATGCCACCTCCAAAACCTCCGCCGGATGCAGCCCCCCCCACTCCGGCATGACCGAACTGGTCATAACGGGCACGTTTATTCTCGTCGCTCAATACTTCGTACGCTTCTGCTGCTTCTTTAAATTTCTCTTCCGACTCTTTGTTACCGGGATTTTTGTCGGGGTGATATTGAATGGCCTTCTTGCGGTAAGCTTTTTTTATCTCTTCGGCTGTAGCGGTCTTGGCGACTTCCAGTATTTCGTAATAATCTCTTTTTGTTGACATCTTATTCTCCTACGATTACTTTTGGAAAACGGATGATTTTCTCGTTCAGGGCATATCCTTTCATGATACAATCAACAACCACTCCTTTCTGAGATTCATCCTGCGCCGGTATGGTCGTTACAGCCTCGAAGCGATCGGCATCAAATGGAAGTCCAATGGTTTCTATCTCTTTCACGCCATGCTGCTTCAGGAAATTAATAAATTTCCCGTAAATAAGATCCATACCCTCCAACATGGCATCCTTGTCTTCGGCTTCGTGAAGGATGACGAGCGCCCGTTCGAAATCATCCACCAAAGAGATGATATCAAGCAACACACGTTCGCCGCCGCTTTTAATAAGATCGGCCTTCTCCTTCAGGGTGCGCTTGCGAAAGTTGTCAAACTCCGCATGCAGGCGAAGATAGCTGTTGTTCAGATCATCGTATTTCTGTTGCAGTTCGTCCTGCTGTTTCTGGTCCGCCACGGCAGCATCTGTCAATTTGTCCTCATTCTCTTTGCTGACAGTCGCCTCTTCGTCGCGCGTCACTTCTTTGTTTAACTCCTCATCCCGCTTCCGGGGATTTGTATGCTGATTATCCTTTTGCATCATATTTATTTGTATTTACCAACTAAAGCCACTGCAAATAGTTTGCCAAAAAAATGCCGCTTAGCAAAGGCGGCCTGTCACAGGAATATTTCGCACCACTCATCAAATATCTCCACCTGGTGCCATCCGTGCTTACTAAGGTTTTCTCTGATCTTTTTTATCGGTTTTTCTTTTCCCAATTGAGATTTCGAGTAAAACTTATCCGCAAAGCAGATGATCTTTTCCTCCAGGCTTACCGGTCGCATATCTCTGTGAGGGATGGGTAGCTTACGGTTAATGATTGTCTCCAGACTAAGCCCCGTACCGGTATGCCGTTCACACACCCGTCCGTGTTTTGGAAATCCTTCCAGTGTGAGCAATTCCCTTCCCAGATAACCGTGGCAAATATAGGGAAAAGAGCCTTCACAGGCAATATGGGGCGCATTGGTCTGAAAAATGCCTATGTCGTGAAGCATACCGGCCTCCTCAATAAACCTGACATCGACTGCCAATTCCGGATGATTTCGTGTAATGGAGAGCGCTTTATCCGTCACACTAGTCACATGCGAGAGATAAATATCGTATAATTTTGTCCCCTCTTTATAGTATTTTCGAATGATTGTCAGTGGATCCATAAAAGCAACTTTCCACCTCTTTAAAGCGGGACTACATATTTTTTCATTGCCTCGTCCTGAAGCGATTTTGGCACGGCAAGCTTCACCTCTTCAGTAATGATGTTGAGAAGGCGTTCCCGAAAAAACTCTTTTCGAGTAACAAGACTCACTTCGCGCACGGGGGTACTATTTTTAAAGGGACGGACGTTCTTCGTCTGTGTTTCGCTCAGGTTGGTCAGCGCCATCTCGGGGATGACCGTCAGTCCCTCATTCTTATCGACGATATTGATAAGCGTATCAATGCTACCGGCTTCGTACGAAAAAATAGACTGCTGGTTACCCCCTCTACGCCTCCTGAGGTTGCAGAGATGTAAAATCTGCGTCCTGAAACAATGCACCTCATCGAGCAGCCACAGCTTGGCCGTTGTCAGGTCGCTCTCGTCGAGCGATGTCTTTGCATAGAGTGCTCGCTCCCGGGGTGAGACATAGGCAAAAAAGCGTTCATAATAGATAGGATACTCTCTGATGGCCGGTTCTTTCAACGGTGTAGCCAGGATGCCTCCATCAAGGGAGTCGTTCGAGAGTCCTTTCAATATCTGATCGGTGGTCAGCTCCGAGATCACAATACGGATATCGTATTTGTTTTCACGGTGTACCTGCATCAGCCTTGGCAGAAGGTAGGGCGAAATGGTTGGTATGATTCCAAGACGGAATATGCCCTTTATGATCCCCTTTTCTTCCTGCACGATCTCTTTGATCTGGTTCACCTGAGCAACGGCTACCCGCGCCTGATCAATAATGCGCTTCCCTATTTCGGTGGGGTGCACAGGCAATTGTGAACGGTCGAAAATCTTCACTCCAAGTTCCTCCTCCAGCTTCTGGATCATCATGCTCAGCGTGGGTTGCGTCACAAAAGAAGCTTCGGCAGCTTTGGAGAAATGGCGGTAATTATCAACGGCAATAATATATTCTAACTGCTGTATGTTCATGGCATCACCTGTAATTGGAGAAATATTTCATAAACTGCACTCGCTCATAAAGCGAAGGATTTTTGATGTTCCGGTAGTTCAGTTTACCCCTGAATTCTTCAATCCGCTTATAATTGTTTTGCCGCATCCATTCCTCCATCAGGGTAAGCATATCTTCAATCACTCCCGGCCCATGTTCGTATAAGGTGCTGCATAGTTGAATTCCACCGGCTCCGGCAAGGATTCCCTTGATAGCATCCTCCCAGGAGTGCACCCCATAGGAGCAGGCCACATCGAAGTCGGGCACCCTTCCCGTCACAATGGCAGTCCATCGCAGGGTATCGCTAAAATCGGAGGGGTTACTGAACACCGGGCCCGAGGTTATCTCCATGTTCTTTATGTCGATATCAAGCTGATAGAAACGGTTGAAAAGAACGGCTCCTTTTGCACCCAAAGATTTAAGTTTCCCCACAAGACCGGGCAGGTTGCTGATATTTTTAGCCATCTTGATGACTATCGGTATCCGCACCACCTTCTTCAACTCCCTGACAATGTTCACATAAGAATCTTCCAGATAGGTATCGCCGAATTCACCGGCGTTGAGGACAAAAACATTCAGTTCCAGTGCATCGGCCCCGGCATCCTGAATAGTTTTGGCGAAATCGATCCATCGTGACGATTTGTAGCAGTTGATGCTGGCAATGATGGGCACATTGCATGCCTCTTTGGCCGAGCGAATCAGATCGAGGTATTTCTCTATGTGATTCATCTCGATGTAAGCATTGATATAATCGGCTGCTTCGGGATAGTCAGTCAGCTGAGAAAGCTTCTCGGAATGTTTCTCGATCTGCTCCTCGAAAAGAGATTTCAGTACAATGGCTCCGATACCGGCATCTTCCAGTTCTTTAATCTTTTTAACTGAATTGGTCAGTCCGCTGCTTCCTGCAATCAGCGGATTCTTCAGGTGTAACCCTGCAAAGGTCGTTTCTAAATTAATCATGAGTGAACGAATGTTTTCCAAATTTATTGATCAACAAAAATAAACATTTTTATCGATTAAATTGATACCCTGCCCGGGAAATAAACAGGCCACCCGGCTGGCCGCCGGCAGCTATCGGTCACCAAAAATCAGTGTCCCCAGGCGTACCATGGTGCTACCCTCTTCGATCGCAATCGTGTAGTCGCCCGACATCCCCATCGATATCTCCTTGAAAGAAGAATCCTCCGCGAAATAGTTGGCTTTATATTCATCGAACAGAGACTTCAAAAACCGGAACTCGCTTCTTACATGTTCCTCGTTATCGGTAAAGGTGGCCATCCCCATCACCCCGACAATCTGCACGTGCGTACATTCCCTCCAGCTGCCGTTGGCCAGGAACTGCCTGCACTCGTCGGGGGAGAAACCCGACTTGGTCTCCTCCTCGGCAATGTGTATCTGCAGCAGGCAAGGTATTGCCCGGTTGTTCGCTGCGCCCTGTCTTTCAACCTCCAGCATCAGCCGTTCACTGTCCAGGCTGTGAATCAGCGACACAAAAGGTGCAATCTGTTTCACTTTGTTCCGTTGCAGGCTGCCGATAAAATGCCACTCAATATCCCGGGGCAGTTTGCGCTGTTTTTCCATCAGCTCCTGCACACGGCTCTCGCCGAAGATACGTTGTCCACTGTCATAAGCCTCCTGGATCATCGAATGAGGATGAAATTTGGAGACCGCCACAATGGTCACCTCCCGGGGGACGGTTTGCCGCAACGTGTCGATATGGGACTGAATGCTCATTCTGCAGTTTCTGTTGCCTTTGTTCCCGCGTAGGGAAATACATCCATAATCGCTGTTTCGTTCACGGCAGCAAACGTATAATCGATCATGGTCTTCTTCATTTCCGCCTCCACGATCTCCACCGCCTCCTTCAATTCAGTAGCCTGCACCAGCATGTTCACTGCCGTTTTCTTCTCGGAGCCGCTCTTTTCATCAAGCGTAAGGAAATAAAGTTTTGCCTTGAAATAGCGATCACCCGTCTCGTTGAAAAAAGACTCCGTATATTTCACCCGCTTGATGTCGGACACCGAAAACTCGCCCGAAATAAACGGTTTTATCTCTTCAATAATTCTCGCTTCTGCCTCGGTGAACG
Source organism: Proteiniphilum sp. UBA1028 (assembly GCF_002316955.1). NCBI lineage: Bacteria > Pseudomonadati > Bacteroidota > Bacteroidia > Bacteroidales > Dysgonomonadaceae > Proteiniphilum > Proteiniphilum sp. UBA1028. The sequence continues at coordinate 6,467 of NZ_DCEN01000043.1, read as the reverse complement.
ACAATGCATCCACCAGATAGGGCTCGGTCACCGTTTTTTGCATGCCGGTTTCCAGCATCTTATCGTATCTTATCTTACACTCAAACCAATTGTACATATTCTGTTTTATAAATTTTTCTATGGGTCACAAAGGTACAAATTTTGTGCTAAAACAATATTTTTTCAATGTGCCAAATCTTCGGGAGGTACACCAACGGTGACTGAACAATCTTTGCTGGCACCAGGTATAATGAGAACAGTATGGAAACAATACGAACAGGGAGAAGAACAAAGGGTGCCAGAAACCGCATAAATGCCGAAAATAGATACAAATCACTGTTGAATAAAGAAAATTACACCATATATGCAACTTTATGCACCTCCGCGAAAGAGATATCCCCTACTTTTACCGCACATTTATCATCGCGTGATCAAACGAAAAACAAAAAAACACAGAATGAAGTCTTTTCAAAAATGGGTATTAGCGGCAATATTATCTGTTGCATCAGTGCAGGCATATGCTTTCAGCTCTGAGATTTTCACGGTAGAGTTGCCGGACGGGGAAACAACAACAGTACGACTCTGCCTTCCCGAGGCGGGCGAGATAGACAGGATTGTTTTTGCGGTCCACGGGACCGGGCCGTACACCTATTTAACCCAAAGGCAGGGTTTCAATTACTACGACGTGCTGGCAGAGGGATTTTGTGAAAAAGGTGTCGGCTTTTTCTCCTACAATCGCCGTGGCGTTGATTTGGGCGACACGGGGCCCTGGTTCGACACGGTCGATAGCCTGAGATATGCCCGGTATGAGCCCCATACCGAAGCCGCCGATGTGGAAGCCATGGTTGCTTTTTTGAAAAATGACAAACGTTTCAAAAACTGCAAAATCTTTCTTTACGGAATAAGCGAGGGCACCATCATCGCCTCGATGGTTGCTGAACGTCAAAATGTAACAATTGACGCATTGCTGTTACACGGGTACGCGCACGAAAATATGCTTGACATTATTAAATGGCAGAACACAGGCAATGGAGCGATGGTTTTGATTAATTCCATATTTGATAGAAACGGGGACAAGTCGGTAAACAGGGAGGAGTATGAATTCGAAGATCCCGTTGTCACAGCCTATCGGGGGCATTTGTTTCAAAATTTGCCTTTTGATTCAGTGAACGTTGTAAAAGACAATGTGATCAACATCGACGACATTGCCAAAATGCGGGAGCCTGTTCATCATATTTTAACAACAAAAATCAGGGATCACGAAGAGAGCTGGATCTGGAAAAATTATTTTCGTGTAACCACAAATTGGTTTAGGGAGCATTTTGCGCTTGAACCAAACAAAACGAGACTTTTGCGAGTGAACATTCCCATCTATGTATTTCACGGGAAAGACGATGCAAACGTTCCGGCAGAGGGAGTCTATGACCTTGAAAAGAGGTTTGACACTTGCGGAAAATCAAATTTGAAAACCTTTGTGTTTGACAGACACAACCACGATTTGAATTTTCAGGACTGGGTTGCAACAAAGAGCTACTCTGAAGGATTGCAAAAGCTATTCAATACCTCAGCAGAAATTTAAATGCCGCACCGCAGACAATTGCGATTGCATTTTCCATCCATCCATATAAAAACCGAACAAAAATAAATGCGTATGAAACGAATCTTAATTACAGCAGTCCTTGCTACTTATAGCTTGGCCATCTGTTTTGGACAGATCAGCGGCAGGCAATGGCTCAACCTGAATTATGCCGGTGACGAAAATGAATACCACAACCTTGACATTCATTTGCCCAACCTTGAAAGGCCTGCCTATAAGGCAATCATCGTAATCTATGGCAGCGCATGGTTTGGCAACAACATGAAACAATTCGCCTTCGACACCTTTGGAAAGCAGTTGCTCGAAAGTGGTTTTGCCGTGATAGCAATCAACCACAGGTCAAGTTCCGACGCTGTTTATCCAGCCCAGATCAACGACGTGAAGGCAGCCATTCGGTTTGTTAGAGGAAATGCAGAGCAATACAACATTGACCCTTCCTTCATTGGCATCACTGGCTTCTCGTCGGGTGGTCATCTTGCATCGCTGGCAGGTGCATCGAACAATGTGAGAGAGTTTACGGTAAACAATACGAGTGTCGACATCGAAGGAGATGTGGGCAACTACACCTCATACAGCAGTGCTGTGAATGCCGTGGTGGACTGGTTTGGCCCCATCGACATGGCACTCATGGACAATTGCAAGGGGCCCAAGCAAGGGAACTCACCCGAAGCAGCACTGATCAGAGGCAACCCCGCCGACAACCTCGACCTGATCGCGCTGCTTAACCCGATCACTTTCCTGGACAAAACAGACCCTCATTTTTTGGTGATTCATGGCGAGGCAGACAATGTAGTACCCCATTGCCAAAGCGAACTTTTCGCCAAGGCACTGGATGAAAGAGAACTGCTGACCGAGTTTATCTCTGTCCCCGGTGGTCAGCATGGGCCGGTCACCTTCAACGAAGACACTTTTCAAAAAATGATCGATTTCTTCCTGAAAGAAGCCAATAAAAACAATGACTCAGCTGTTCAATAAACTATATTTACCATGAAGAAGAAACAAAAAACCATGCTCCTGACAGCAATCGCAGTGATGTTCACTGTAGCGGGGCTACAAGCACAAACCGGCAGGGCATGGAGTCAACATGACGAAGCCGTTGCACGCGATACCGTTCGCAGTATTGACCGGTACTTTACCCCTGCAACCAAAGCCGTAAAAGCCCCGGACGAGGAAGGTTTTATTCAACGCTGGTTATTGCTCGAGCCAATTGAGACAGCCGTTCGCAGCAACACCATTTTCACCGACAGTTACCTGCGAAATGCGTTTGACACCCTCTATTTCCAGAACCAGTTCACGCTTCTTCCCAGAGACGGAGAGACAGTAAAGGTAGGAGGACGGGATCTTACCTGGCATGCCCTGGACAGCAAATTATTCAATGTGAAGCTATTCCGGTTCGCCTATGGATTACATAAACCGGTATACGGCGTGCTATTTTGGGCCGTGACCGTGATCAACAGTCCCGTGGAAATAAAAAACGTAAGGCTGTCCGCAGGGTCCAACTCAGCGTCCATGTGGTGGCTGAACGGAGAGGAGGCATTGCTGCTTTCCGGCGACAGGCGCATGGTGATGGACGATGGCCTCTCTCACCGCCTGACACTCAAAAAGGGGAGAAACATCCTTCGGGGTGCCGTGATCAATGGCCCCGGAATGAGTGACTTCTGCATCCGCTTTCTCGACGAGCAGGGAGAGCCGGTCAAAAACATTCAAATCAGTTGTGAGTAATAATAACCCTCAATGCCATAATCATATGAACTTTCACCATACATTAAAAGCAGGAATAGCAATCTTATTCATCTTCATTGCCGGGGCAGTGACGGCACAGATCGGAAAACCATTTATACACGATCCATCAACAATCATGGAGTGTGAAGGCAAATATTACACCTTCGGCACGGGCGGTGGAGGGTTAATTTCGGATGATGGCTGGAGCTGGAACAGCGGCGCCGTAAGGCCCGGAGGAGGTGCGGCGCCCGATGCCATAAAAATCGGAGAACGATACCTGGTTGTCTACGGCGCAACCGGTGGCGGCCTGGGAGGTGGTCATAACGGCAGAATACTGACCATGTGGAACAAGACGCTCGACCCCACATCGCCCGATTTCAAATTTTCAGAGCCTGTACTCGTCGCCCAATCCGACGGGGTGGAAGACAACGACGCAATCGATCCTGGATTGCTGCTGGATCCAAACGATGGACGCTTGTGGTGTTCTTACGGAACCTATTTCGGATTTATTCGTCTGATAGAGCTCGACCCCGCCACCGGAAAGCGGGTTGAAGGAAATGAAGCAATCGATATTGCGATCGACTGCGAAGCCACGGATCTGGAGTACCACGACGGATGGTATTATCTCCTGGGCACGCACGGCACCTGCTGCGATGGCGCCAACTCCACCTATAACATCGTGGTGGGCCGTTCCAGGAAAGTAACCGGCCCATACCTCGACAACATGGGGAGAGACATGCTGAAAGGAGGTGGCAAGATGGTTCTTGCAGCCAGAGACAGATTCATTGGCCCCGGACACTTCGGGCGCGTTGTGCTTGAAGAGGGAGTGGAAAAGATGTCCTGTCATTATGAGGCCGATCTGGATCAAAGCGGCCGCAGCGTCCTGGGCATCCTTCCCCTACTGTGGAAGAATGGATGGCCTGTTGCAGGAGATAACCTCCGGGAAGGGACCTATGAAATAGAATCCGAAAGAAGAGGCTACGCACTGGAACTGGCGGTTGATTTTGTACGGATGCCCGGCAGGATGCGCGGGTTCAACCGCGACAACGACGAGCCGGTAAAACCCATTGCGTCGCAGCAGCTGGATGATGTAATACAGACCTGGCCTGCCGGCAACATTGGCGTAAGAATAGGAGATTACATGGTCCGCCCGCATCAGCGATGGACAATCACAGCCGTTCCCGAAGCAGGAGGCTACCTGGGTGGCCCCTATTACAAGATTACCATCGCCGGAACCAACAGGGCTCTGGCAGCAACGGCCGCGGCAGAAGTGATCACCGTACCCACATTTACCGGAGCTCCGGAGCAGCTGTGGCGCATCGACCAGCTGACCGACGGGACCTATCGGATCATGCCCAAGACGGTTCCCGATTCAAACGAAAAGCTGGCGCTCGTTTCTTCCGGTGACAGCACTCCCACCCTCGCAAAATTTGACATGAGCAGCGACAACTCCAAATGGAATTTCAGGGATCACTAGCAAACGAAGTTCCATTCACTGTACACCGACGAAAAAGGGCAAAATCCTGATTATTGAATTTTTTTTTCTAACTTCGTCATTGGTTTATCAGACCATTGCCAAAAGCTGCTTCGATTTTGAGTCAGCAGGGTAGATTTATTCCAATTTTCTAACAAGACAACAATGCATATCCTACAAAAGTAGCGTTTTGCCAGAGGCAGGCAGCCATCAGCTTTACAGATTAAAACAATTGAGATACAGGATGATTGGAACCCTTGTAAATACAGCCGCCGTGCTGGGTGGCGGAGTGATCGGGATGCTGTTGAAAAAACGGATGCCGGAGCGTATAACCACCATTTATTTTCAGGCGATAGGACTTTTTACGCTGGCCATAGGAATAACCATGGCTGTTGAGATGGAGAACATACTCATTGTGGTGAGCAGCCTTGCAGTAGGGTCTCTGCTGGGCGAATGGTGGGACATAGAGAAAGGTGCCGAACGGATGAGCGACAGCCTGAAGAGCCACTTTCACATTGGTAGTGAAAAATTCTCCGAGGGACTGGTTACGGCCTTTTTGCTTTTTTGCGTGGGGTCCATGACCATTTTGGGAACCATCCAGGAAGGCACCGGCGGCTCACCCGACCTCCTTTACACCAAATCGCTGATGGATTTTTTCTCTGCCATCCTGCTTTCCTCCGCATTTGGAGTGGGCGTTGTTTTCTCCGCACTCCCCCTGTTTATTTTTCAGGCGGCCCTTACCCTCCTCGCCGGATACGCCGGAAGCTTCTTCACCGATGAGATCATTCTCGGACTCACCAGCGTGGGAGGCATACTACTCATAGGCCTCGGCATCAACATCCTGGGGATAAAGAAGCTCCGCATCATGAATATGTTGCCTTCGCTGGTGATGGTCGTGCTGCTGATCTGGATTTTTCTCTAATCAGAAGATGGGCAAGTACACAGCCCATTCATCGTGATTGGCAGAAAAGCCGATGCTTACCTGCCAATCGTGTATCGAAGCGTAGCCCCAAAGCGGGTAGGATACCCCCTTTGCACAAACTGATTCACCTTTCCGGTGGTCATGTCCGATGCTTCAAAAAGGAAGGAGTGGTAGTCGGTGTTGAAGAGGTTCTTTGCCCAGAGTTCGAGCGAGAAGGCACCTCTCTCGGCAGAAATGCTACCGTTCACCAGCCCATAAAAAGGCTGATACAGCGCTACCCCTTCATCCCCAGCCTGAGGCGTCGTCTTATTCGATTCTGTCCAATAAATTTTTCCCACTCCGGTATACTGGATGTTTCCGATCAAGCGGTCGATCAGCGCCCCCTTGGCAAAACTATGCACATAGCTGGTACCCAGGCTTACCGTATGCCGGGGAGCAAACGGTACATGATTCCCAGAGTAATCCACATCCTCAGCCGCTTCATAATCTACAAAACGCGCATCGGCAAATCCGTAGTCGGCATACAACGACAGGTTCTGCAAAGGAACATATTTCAGACTTAACTCAAATCCTTTGCTTTCCGATTTTCCGGCATTCTTTACCGTGCGACCGGAAGTTCCCTGATCTTCCAGTTTGATGATCTGAATATTGTTGACACGGGAATAAAACAATGCATAATTGAGCGACAACCTGTTTTCAAACATCTCATATCGTCCACCCAGCTCATAGGTCCAGCTGGTTTCCGGATCATAGGAGAGCTGTTCTTCAAGGGT
>NZ_DCEN01000082.1:0-2923 GCF_002316955.1 Proteiniphilum sp. UBA1028 | reverse complement strand
GTGAGTAATGATTTGAAATTTATCTGGGCATCATAACGCTGGTAATCGGTACCTAACAAAAGCCCGGTTTGGTTCATATATCCAAGACCTGCATTGAAATTCGTGCCACCCTTTCCCCCGTTAATGCTTATAAAGTGTTGTTGCATAGCAGCATCACGAACTAAATAGTCTAACCAATCACAATTCGGGTACTGTAAAGGGTTATAGCTGGGATCATTCGGGTCTTGCCCTTTTCTGTAACGATTTATTTCATCATCCGTGTACCTCCAGCCTGCATTTACATTTCCGGAAAAGTCGATCGCTTTGTTGATTAACTCCATATATTCAACCGAGTTAGTCACTCTATGCATAGGCTCAGTAGGCTTTTGCATAGAATAGTTGAACTGGTATTCTACCCCAACTCGTCCCTCCTTTCCTGTTTTAGTAGTTACTAAAATCACCCCGTTTGCAGCACGTGATCCATAAATTGAAGCAGAGGCGGCATCTTTTAGTATTGAGATACTCTCGATCATATTTGGGTTTAGCTTGTTGAAATCTCCCTCTACTCCATCGATGAGAATAAGGGGGTTATTTCCGGCCGAACTAAAAGTCCCCATACCTCTGATCCGTATTTCCACGTTTTCATTTCCGGGCATGGCAGAATTTTGTGTAATTTGTAATCCGGGAGTTCTCCCTTGTAAAAGAGAAGAGGTACTTGGAGCAATACGGGAAGTAATCTCATCGGCACTCACATTTCCTACAGCGCCTGTTAAATTAATCTTCCTCTGTGTTCCGTACCCAACTACCACTACTTCTTCCAGTAATTCAGTGTCTGACTCCATCGTAATGTTTATGGTTGTACGTCCATTCACCGGAATAGTCTGAGATTTCATACCGACATATGTAATTTGTAAAAGTGCATTTGCCGGCACATTACTCAACATATAGTTCCCATCCATATCGGTGACGGTACCGTGTGCTGTATTGGCCTGCTCAACAATGGTCGCCCCGATAATCGGTTCGTTGTTTGCGTCAGTTACAGTACCTTTTACAGTAATACCCTGTGCAAACATGTTCAGAGATATCATCCATGTGACAATGAATGAAGAACATTTTAGTAGATTCAGCAATTTACTTTTTTTCATGAGTTTGTTTTTTAATTTTAAAACATAATAAGACGTAAGGCAAAACCTCCTCTTTCCAATAAATTGATTGATAAATCATCACTGCTTGTAAGAAGTTTTGATTCACTTTTCATTGTTGTATGGGTATCATCACTTAAAATTAATGCATGATATTTTTTTCCTTCTTTTAAAAAATCGAGTTTCATATTAACAGTACGAGCTGCGTCCGTCATACCTCCAATGTACCAATCTTCTCCTTTTCTGCGTGCAATCACGATATGACCGGCTGGCATTCCTTCGATGTATTTTGTTTCATCCCATGTTGATGGAATATCTTTAATCATTTCCCTGCCTGGCCATTCAAGCAATTTTTTCCCGTGTTCGGCGTAAATCATCAGACCGGCTTCATAAACAATGGGCATGGCTAACTGATAGGTCTGTGTGCCGGGAGACCGTTCAAAGTGGATGACCGTATAACTGACCGGACCCATTACATTTCTGACATAGGGAATGGTGAGGTCATTGGAGGCCGGTTTTGTTCTTCTTTCCATGCCGTCAACACCCTCGAGCGTCATCAGGTTCGGAAATTGCCTGCGTTCACCTGTTGGAATGGTATTTCCGTGCAGCTCGAGAAGAAACGAATATTTGATGCCCAATTGAAAGATCCAGTCCCTCATTTGCAAACTTTGCTGTGTATCTTCATAGTCTCTCCAGTCGCGCGGATTATCACTGAGTGTATTGTTGTCGAAAAAGTCAATTTTAGCTCCTTTTAGTCCCCAGTCTGCGTATCTCTTCATGGTTGAGTCGGCTTTGGCAGGAGTATCGAATTCACGGGTATGTGCCCATCCTATCACTCCCACATTCTTTGCGTCGGCATATTCAACGACGTTCAATACGGAGTCGCTTCCACCCCAGCGGTTTGCGAATCCGGCATCAGCCATGTAGTATTCCCAACCCATTTCGTCAACCGCATCAATCCACATACGGGGTTTGTCTCCATCCCTGGCAATAAAATCCCACATGACACGTCCCGGTCTCACCCAGTCTTTCATGGTGCCATCCTGATTCAGATAGGCTGGATTGGTAGGAGGATTCAAGTTTTCAGCCAGATAAGATTCCACAATTTTCCCGGGGTTTTCGGGGGAAATGATGGCCATTCTCCAGGGAGATTGAAAGGGTAGGGTAGAATGTACGGGACCAATTTTTTCCTGATCCAGCGGATAGCTGTAAGTGAACCGGTTAGCTGATCGTTGAAAGTGGGTCTGTACATAATTGCCATAGGTTGCCGCCTGTCCCATCAACACAAAATGATTTTTATCCTTCAGGTGAGCCAGCACGGGATTGGACATCTGTTCACCGTCAATCGGACCCAACGCACTTTCATATCCATACCTGTTCGGATGGTTTTGTCCGTAGTAAGTGAGATTCGTATCAGCCAGATTAATGGAACTGCTTTCACCGCTGAATTCAATATTGCCTTCACCCGGTATTTCGTAGCGATAGGCGACTCCATCGTTATATACCCGGAATACAATGTTCAATTGTTGTCCGTTTTTACTGAAAGTCAAGGTTTGCTCATTCGCATGATTCCGGTAGGTAGAAACTTTTCCCTGGGGAAGGTGATATGTTTCATCCACTGTTTTTTTCGAAGAGCCTTCGAACTTCATTCCCGATATGAATTCCCCCAGATTGGTAGAAATCCCCATCGAGCTTTGTGATACCACTTCCTGACCATTACTTATTACTGAATAATGGACTGATCCTTGCTCTTTATCGAATTTCAGTATTGCGGTAATTTGACCGTCCGGCGAGGGAACCGT
>NZ_DCEN01000079.1:1774-3785 GCF_002316955.1 Proteiniphilum sp. UBA1028 | reverse complement strand
GCCCCCATAAATAGTTTCCACAGCAATCCGGTCCGGTAGTTTTCGATCATCGGCGCGATGGTCAGCTGGTCGATGGCCAGATAACGCTGCGGATACCAGTTGTCCTGTATGCTGAAAGCATCATAGAAACCATATTGACCCCATATCCGGTTGCCCAGATCATTATAAAAATGCTTCAGGGCCCTCATAGACTGGTCCGGTGTATAAGGGAAGCTGGACAAGGCGGCTGTAGGAGTGATTACCCCGCGGTCGTTCTTCACCGGCATATGTGCCGTATATCCATCTACGGTATAACTTGCGGTCAGCCCCCAGCAGTTATCGCCATACCCCTCATATCCCCCGGGGTTCTCCACACAATATTCGTAATTGATAAGAGCCTGATTCCTGTTCAGTTGCCAGTAATCGGCATATTGATCTTTTAACCCTTTCGGACTCAGTCCGATATAAGAGTAGTGTGCCCAAAAGAGTGGACCTCCATATTCTTCAGCACCATTGTGTTTCAAAATGAGCGGATAACCATATGCCTCATTCTTGCTGGTGATTGCTCCCCCGCGAGCCCATCCGTTATGGTAGGCCGATGCCGGAATAGGATGGGTGGGGGAGGAGGCTGCCAGGATATAGGTGATCAGACATTCATTGTAACCTTCCAGCGGGAAATTCATTTCCCAGTTGTATTCCGGGCTCCAGTGCCAATAGAGCACATCCTGTCCGTTCAGGTACCAGTCCCATTCCATTTCTCTCCAGAGTGTATCAATCTTTTGTGACAGCTCTTTCTCCCTGTTGTTGCCATTTTTGAAATACTCCCGCACGATAAGCAGTCCCTGCATGAGGAAGGCGCTCTCAACCAGGTCACCTCCGTTGTCTTTTTTGCCAAATGGTTTGGTCTTTCCTGTGGGTCCGTGAATCCAGTGTGACCAGACACCATGGTAACGGTCGGCGGAAGCCAGGTAGTCTGCTATCCGGTGTAATCGGGCCACGCCCTCTTCGCGGGGGATAAAGCCCCGTTCCATGGCTACGACAAGTCCGGCAAGACCGAAACCGCTTCCCCCTGTAGTAATTACATCCTTATCGTTCTGCGGATATTCCCCATCCATATGTATGCGTTCCGGTGCGAGGCCTGATGTGATTTCCGCACCTTCCCACATATAGTTGAAATGCGTTTTCTGGATGAAGTTCAGAAATTCATCGTCAGATACAAAGGAGGCAGGGCGCCCATTCCCGGCCCTCTGCGCTTGTTCTTTTTTATTGTTGTTACAAGCTATCAGAAAAAAAGTGCCGACTACCAGAACAATGTTTAATAAATATTTGTGATTGTTCATTTTCCTATTATTTTTTTATTTGTTGGAACATCCATGACATGAAATCCGGCTTGTTAAAAGCCGGGTCCCAGCTGCCATGATTCACCCCCGGAAACTCGATATATTCAACATTGGCTCCTTCGGCTTTCAGTTTCATAAATGCTTCACGCGAAAACCTGACGGGTACCACCGAATCGGCATCGCCATGAAATATACGAATAGCTGTTTTTGAACTGAAGTCATTGAGCCTGTCCGTATGGATCCCGCCACAGATGGGAATTGCCGCGGCAAAAAGTTCCGGGAAACGACAAACCATGTCGAAGGTGCCCATTCCTCCCATAGATAGCCCGGTGATATAAATTCGATTTTTATCCACCGGATATGTGTCAATAATTCTGTCCAGCAGCTCCTTAGTCAATGCCAGCGGTCTTGATATTTCATCATTTGCCGGAAAAGGGTTTTCCTGCTGAAAGCCATCCGGCCTTTTGTGGGCAGGCCAGTATGAATCTGACGGACATTGAGGAAAGAGGACAAAAGCGGGGTACTTTTCCCTGTTGACCGGGTTGGTAAACATCATTCCCCCGTGGGTCAGCTGCGTCCTGTTGTCAGCCCCCCTCTCGCCTGCCCCGTGGAGGAAAAGCACCAAAGGATATTTTTTACCATCCTCCACCTGCAGGGGATTCAACTGGCGATAGAGTAACGTATCTCCTCTT
>NZ_DCEN01000079.1:0-1430 GCF_002316955.1 Proteiniphilum sp. UBA1028 | reverse complement strand
TTTTTTCACCCACAGATCATTCAGGACAGAGGATTAAAGGAAAATTGAAATCCCAAATTAGTCAGGCCTCTTTGAATTTCAATATCGTTCATCAGTATGTTCCAAAGCAGAGAACTCCGGTAATTTTCGATCATAATAATTATTGGCCCCTGGTCGATGGCAATATGTTGGTTATCGAACCAGCCCACGGAAAGATTAAATGCGTCTGTAAATCCGTAGTCTGACCAGATCTTGTCTCCCAGTTTGTAGTAAAAAAAACGGAGAGCCTTCATTGATTCTTCAGGCGTGTAGGGCATAGATGCCAATGCGGCTGTGGGAGCAATCACGCCTCTGTCGTTGGTTGGAGAGTGGGCACTGTATCCCTGGTTTCCGTCACTGGCTGTCAATCCCCAGCAATATTCACTGTATCCGGTATACTTCTTCGGATTGTCTGCACAATAGAGATGATTGATTAACGAATGATTCCTGTTCTGTTCCCAATAGTCGGCATAGCGATCCTTCAATCCTTTTGGATTTATTCCCAGAAATGAATAATGGGCGAAAAAGAGAGGGCCTCCTGTCTCGGGACCCAGAGGCAACCGGTGACCATAGTATGTGGCATTGTTAATCATATTGCCGTTGCGGGCCCACCCCTGATCATATACCTCTTTCGTAATCGGATGCGTGGGTGATGCCGCTGCGAGAATATAGGTGATAAGGGATTCGTTCCATCCTGAAACTTTCATATTCATCTGCCATCCGTACTGTGGGCTCCAATGCCAATAAAGCACATTCTCGCTCTCCTTTTGGAACCACTTCCAGTCAATTTCTTCCCATAAAAGAGTAATCTCATTCCTTAGCTTTATCTCCGCAGGTGTGGATCGACTGAAATATCCCCTTGCGGTCAGCAAGCCCTGGAACAGCAACGAGGTTTCTACCAGGTCGGCTCCATTGTCATATGTGCTAAAGGGTAATGTAGCGCCCGTCTCACCGTGAATCCAATGAGCAAAAGCCCCGTGATAGCGGGTTGCTTTACTTTTCAGAAACGCCACAATTTTCTCAATACGAAACAGCGCTTCGTCTCTTGTGATAAAGTCTCTTTCTACTGCTACAATCATCGCCATTACTCCAAATCCTGTACCGCCGGTAGTTACGGTATTGCCCGATGAGCTTCGTTCGCGAGCCATTCCGCTCACGGGGTGTCCGAAGTCCCAGAAGTAGCGGAATGTCTGTCTTTGTACCAGGGTCAGCAGTTCTTCGTCGGAGATACGTGGAAATTTATCCGAGCCATCCATTCCGGTAGAGATAGAATATACTTTGCCGGTAAGAATGCGATTACCGGAGATTGCATATAATCCTCTGCTGATTTCCAGCCGATAGGAAGAGAATGATTCCAGTTTGTTTGCTGTTTCAATCTGCACGGATTGACCATGCAGTATGAAGTTCAACTG
>NZ_DCEN01000050.1:19560-43810 GCF_002316955.1 Proteiniphilum sp. UBA1028 | reverse complement strand
TTCATCATGCTCCCTGTTTCCTGAAGTGCCTGGTGAAAGGCAAAACAGGCATACAGATCCTGAGGAATATGCCCCTTCACGCCCCGGTTCAGGTATTCATGCAGCAGAGGACGATAATCAGGATGTGCACACTTTTCAATGATCTCCACTGCACGGTTCTTTGGCCCCTTGCCCCTGAGGTCGGCCACCCCGTACTCCGAGACCACAATCTTCACGGAGTGTTCTGTATGGTCTTCGTGCGTGACCTTGGGCACGATACAGCTGATAGCACCATTTTTCGCCGTAGAGGGAGTCAGGAAGATCGACAGATAGGAGTTGCGGGTAAAATCTCCGGATCCGCCAATGCCGTTCATCATCTTGGTACCGTTTACATGGGTGGAGTTTACACTACCAAAGATATCCACCTCGATGGCTGTGTTCAACGCAATAATCCCCAGGCGACGGGCCAGTCCGGGGTTGTTGGATATTTCAGAAGGGCGCAACACCAGTTTATTTTTAAAGAAAGCCAGGTCATCGTAAAACCTGTGCAGCACTTCGTTGCTTACGGTGAGCGAGCAGCCGCTGGCAAAAGAGATGTTGCCTTGCTGCATCATGTCAATCACTGCGTCCTGGATTACTTCGGTATAGACTTCGAAGCGGGGTATCTCGGGGTTACTGCCCATGGAGCCCAGCACCGCATTAGCGATATTTCCCACACCCGACTGGATGGGCAGAAAATGAGCGGGAATACGTCCGGCTTTCATTTCGGCAACGAAGAATTCGGCCACGTTATTTCCAATGCGTGCAGTGACCTCGTCAAGAGGAGCAAACCCTCCACCCTCGCCGTCTTTTTCGGTTTCCACCACAAAGATCTTGTCGGGGTTCACTTTAACATAGTCCAGCCCGATCCGGTTTTGAACCTCAAAGATGGGTATCTCACGACGTTTGGGAGGATCCTGCAGTTCATACATATCGTGAATTCCGCGCAACTTCACGGGCACTTTCTTATTCAGTTCCACGATGACAATATCTGCCAGACGACAGATCGTTGGCGTGATTCCTACACCGGTGGTAGGAACAATTTCCCCTCTCTCCGTTACCTCGCATGCCTCAATAATGGCCACATTGATTTTTCCAAGGAAGCCATATCGGATTTCCTGTGCCAGCTGCGACAGATGGAGGTCGAAAAAATCAAATTCACCCCGGTTAAGTGCAGCACGCATATCTTTGTTGGTTTGATAAGGCGTACGAAATTTTATCGCCCCTGCGCGGGAAAGTGTCCCATCAATGGAGTCGCCGGTGGAGGCTCCGGTAAAAACGCCTATTTTGAAAGAATTGCCTTTGGCATGCTCTGCTTCTGCCCTCTTGGCAATCTCTACCGGCACCACCTTAGGGCAGCCGGCATGGGTAAAACCACTGAAGCCTACGTTGTCATTATCTTTCACAAGAGACGCAGCCTCTTCAGCACTGATAAATTTTAAAGCCATATATATGTTATGTAATTAGCGTGAAGTCAATATTTTCTACGCACGATATCACCGATTATCAAACCTTTGAGCAACTCATCGCGACTTGTATCGCCGTACAGTCCAGCGAGGAGCGGATGCAGGGATCCTCTCTTTTTCCCATCGGCCGGCTTATGGGGAGATTGGGAATCCGCGGTTTCGGCCATATCAATCATATCAGGATCATTGTCGTAAGAAGCATCTGCGTCGTAGACAAAAATGGAACTTTTGAGCGACGACTCCTTTGCAAAATCGGTCGTCAGGTTCATGGAGGATTGAAATACCGATTTCCCTTCCTCGGCCCGCACAACGGGTGGTGGAGGTGTTGCAACCCTGGGTTTGACTGCCGGCCGGGACTCAAACCAGGAAGGAAGTTCATCTTCTGCCTCCATATCCGAATCGGATGTCTCAAAAAAGGGACGCGAAGGCAAATCAAAATAGGGGTGAGAGGGTTTTTCCGATTGCTGTTTCTGCTGATTTTTCTTCTTCCTGGAATCATTAAAAAATCCCAATATCATGAAAAATACCAGAAGGATCAAATAAATAATATCGCCGGACTCCATATTTTGATTAAATTTGCAACCGGACAAAAATAGTGATTTTTTGCGTAATTAAGCGTATTTGGTGATAAAAAAATTTCGGGAGCGACTTCACAGACTCTCCCGAACATTTAACCAAAACCTTAACTATGAAAAAATTTTATTTTTTCCTTCACAAAAATAGGACATTACGGGTATATTTCCAACTATTTTGTCCGATAAATGAATAATTTAACTTTTACGGGCTTTTACGTGACAAAAAACGGACAATCACAGCCGATAAAAAGGAATCATGCAAACAGAAAAAAAACTATATATTGAGACGTACGGCTGCCAGATGAACGTGGCAGACACCGAGGTGGTAGCATCCATTATGGAGATGGACGGCTACACGCTTACTGATAGTGATCGCGACGCCGATGCTATTTTCGTGAATACCTGCTCCATCAGGGAGAACGCAGAGCAGAAAGTAATTCAACGGTTGGAATACTTCAATTCGCTGAAAAGAAAACGAAAAGAGAACCTCATCGTGGGGGTACTGGGATGCATGGCGGAAAGAGCGAAGTCCGAGCTGATCGATCGTCACCATGTGGACGTGGTGGTGGGTCCCGATGCCTATCTCGATCTTCCCAACCTGGTGGGGGCAGCAGAACGGGGCGAGAAAGCCATGAACATCGAACTCTCCAAAACAGAAACGTATAAGGATGTGATTCCCCTCAAGATGGAGGGAAGCAACATCTCAGGCTACATCTCCATCATGCGGGGGTGCGACAAGTTTTGCACCTACTGCATCGTACCCTTCACTCGCGGTCGGGAGCGCAGTCGGGAGCCGGAGAGCATCCTCAACGAGCTACGGGTTATGCGGGAAAAAGGGTTCAGGGAGGCCATTCTTTTGGGCCAGAATGTGAACTCCTACCACTACCGGGACGACAAAGGCTCCATCCGCTTTCACGAGCTCCTGGCCATGGTAGCGGAAGAAGCACCTCAAATGCGCATTCGCTTTACCACATCTCACCCCTGGGATATGAACGACGAAACGCTGGAAACAATTGCGCAATACAAGAACCTTTGCAACTACATTCACTTGCCTGTGCAGTCGGGAAGTTCACGCATGCTGAAACTCATGAACCGGCGTTACGACAGGGAATGGTACATGGAAAGAATTGACGCCATTAAAAGAATCATTCCCGGCTGCGGCCTGTCGACCGACATCATGTGCGGGTTTCATTCCGAAACAGAGGAAGACCATCAGGAAACACTGTCGCTGATGCGCGAAGTGGGGTTCGACTCGGCATTCATGTTCAAGTACTCGGAGCGGCCGGGCACATATGCGGCAAAAAGGCTGGAGGACAACATTCCCGAAGAGATCAAAAACAGGCGCCTGCAGGAGATCATAGACCTGCAACTGGAACTGTCGCGCCAAAGCAACGAGAAAGATTTGGGGAAAGAGTTTGAAGTTTTGGTGGAAGGTTTTTCCAAACGATCCAGGGAGCAGCTTTTCGGGCGTACTGAACAGAACAAGGTGGTCATCTTCGACAAAAAGAGCCATCGCATTGGGGAGTTTGTGAGGGTGAAGGTGACCGGCTTCACTCCCGCCACCATGTTTGGGACATCCGTCACTGCGGACTGATCCGGATCAGAGAAAAGAAAACTTGTAAAAACATTTTTGCCCAATAAACGTTTATTTAGGTATGTAAGCCTAAAAGGGTTTATCAATGAGGTTTTCAACGAATGAACCATCGACTGTGTAAAAATAATATTCACCTTTAAACGCAAAAATTATGAAATCAGAAGCTAAATTATTACTGGGTTTAGGAATCGGTATCGCACTGGGCGCTGCCGTAGGATACATCATGGGAACCGATAAGAGGGAAGAGTGGCTGGAACATGCCAACGAACTTGCAGACAAGATAAAAACGAATGTAAAATCAGCGATATACAAAGGAAAAAGCGAAGTACATGATTTGAAAGAAGACATCGACGATATTGCTGAAATTGCAAAGAAAGAACTTGCCAAACAATAAGTGACCTCTAACACCCCGGGATACGATGGAAGAAAAAAAAGTAAGTACGTTGTTCGAGCAAATGCGCAATGACATTTCAAAATTTATCACAAGCACACTCGAGCTCGGAAAGCTGGAAGCATATGAAAAGATCAGCTTAAGTGCATCGGCAATCATATACGGCCTTATATTGGCCGGTTCTGTTTTGTTTGCACTCTTGTTTATTTTAGTGGCAGCCGGATTTTACCTGGGTGAAGTCCTGCAGAGCACCTGGGCGGGGTTTGCCATCGTGGCTGCGTTTAGCCTGTTCATACTCCTCGTTATCCTGCTCGTAGGGAAATCTTTCAAGAAAAAATTCAGTAGCCGTGTTGTGCGTTTTCTTATGGAAAACGACGATAGTGATGGAAAAAACAGCAAAAAATGAGCACCTATAAATTAACTCCGCTTGAAGAACTGCGTCTGGAAAAAAAACGATTGAGAGAAGAACGGGCCATTGCCAGCCGGCGCCTCGCTTATCAGTTACAGTACCTGAACGACAACTGGGGATCGATGCTCACCAAGGGTATAACCTCATCTGTAAAGTCGAAGCTTGTGGAAACAATGGATACTTTATCGGTTGGATCTTCCCGTTCCGTGACTCCTTTTGTCACCAGGAGGGGAAATCCATGGATTAACTTTGCCCTGTCAAATCTGCCGCTCTTAGGATCCATCACGTGGGGAGTTGCAAAGCCGGCAATTCTCGCTTTTGCAGCAAAAAAGGTCACATCGTCCCTGTTCGGAAGAAAAAGAAGGACCAAAAAATAAATATTCCGGTCGCGCTGCCCCCGTCAGGGCAATCCGTGTAATTTAATTAAAGAGGAGACCTGTGGACGGTGGTAACGCCGTCCACTTTTGCTATCTTGGCACAGAGCTGATTCACCTCCTCAGCGCTGTGCACATGCAGGTTAAAGACCCCTTCAAAGATTCCGTCTTTGGAGGAAACATTTACACTCTGAATATTCACAACCACATCTTCTGCCAGCTTGGCCAGAATGATGCCCAGGATTCCAATACGGTCAATACCCGTGAACGCGATGGAGGCGAGAAAGGAATACTGGCGATAATCACCCCACGCCACGGCGATGACACGGTCGCCAAAACTCGATTTCAGCTTCAGTCCTGTTTGGCAGGAACGCTTGTGTACCTCCACCTCCTCTTTCTCGGTAATATAGCCGAACACATCATCGCCCGGCAAGGGGTTACAGCACTCCGGAACGACGAAGTTCTTCCGGTACTTGGTTTCTGTAAGTTGGTAAATTTCTTTCCGGTCAATTTTGGACCTCTCCGTCCCCATTGAAAAAATGGCTGAATCCGATTCTTTCTTTGCACCTTTCTGGTCGGATGACGGCTTCTTAATGGCACTCATTGCCTGCTTCATGTAACGCACAAAAAGATTATCCTGCTTTTCCGGTTCTTCCTTGATCTTAAAGAATGCATTTTTGCTGGCCGGCAGGGTGACGTCGTTGTGCCCGATCAAGAAGTAGAGGTCTTCCTTGTTTTCGGCCTTATAGGCATGCAGAATCTTGTTGAACAACGCATTGTCAATAGGTTCGTTGTCGAACAATTCTTCGAGCTTGTTTTTTCCAATCTCGGCAATGCGTCTCCGTTGCCGTCGTAACGACGCTTCAATCTTTGTCCGCGCTTTCGCCGTAGTCACAAAGTTGAGCCATTCCGGCTGGGGGCTGACCGACTGTGAAGTGAGGATTTCTATCTGATCGCCGCTGCGTAGCTGCTGGCTAAGCGGCACCAGGGTATGGTTTACTTTTGCCCCCAGGCAATGGTCTCCGATCCGTGTATGGATGGTGTATGCAAAATCGAGTGCGGTGGCCCCCTGTGGCAGCGTCTTGATCTCTCCCTTGGGAGTAAATACAAAAATCTCCGACGAGAAAAGGTTCATCTTCACTGTATCCAGGAAGTCAATGGCATTGGGGTTCGGGTTGGAAAGAATCTCCTGGATGGTCTTCAACCACTTGTCCAGTTCGTTATCTTCCTCGATCCTGTTCTCCTTATATTTCCAGTGGGCTGCAAATCCCTTTTCGGCAATATCGTCCATCCGCCGGCTTCTGATCTGTATCTCAATCCACTTCCCGTCGGGTCCCATCACAGTGAGGTGAAGGGCCTGATATCCGTTTGCCTTAGGATGGCTCACCCAGTCACGGATACGGTCGGGACGAAGCTTATAGATATCGGTGATGGCGGAATAGATGTCCCAGCACTGCTTCTTTTCATCCATGCCGGGAAAGACCTCAAAGATGATACGTACAGCGAACAGATCGTACACTTCGTGGAACTCGATACCTTTGTTTTGCATTTTGTTCCAGATGGAATAGACCGACTTTACGCGAGCCCTCATCTCGTACTTTATATCCATTTTGTCAAGAGCCTTGACGACTGGCACAGCAAAATGTTCGTAAATTTTATTCCGTTCGGGCGCGGTCTCTTCAATCTTCTTCGTGAGATCGGCAAAAGCCTCGGGGTGCTCGTACTTGAAACAGAGCTCTTCCAGTTCTGTTTTGATGGCAAACAATCCCAGCCGGTGTGCCAACGGGGCGTATATATACAAGGTTTCCCCGGTAATTTTAAACTGCTTCGTCGGAGCCATGGAAGAGAGTGTGCGCATGTTGTGCAGTCTGTCGGCAATCTTGATCAGGATTACCCGGATATCATCGGACATGGTGAGCAGCAGCTTCCGAAAATTCTCTGCCTGTGCCGATACGTTCTCGCCAAACATCCCGCTCGATATCTTGGTCAACCCGTCCACAATCTGCGCAATCTTATCCCCAAACAGGGCACGGATATCATCGACCGTGTAATCGGTATCTTCCACCACATCGTGAAGCAGCGACGCCGAAATAGAGGTCGATCCCAACCCCATCTCCTTAGATACGATACGGGCTACTGCCAGCGGATGCATGATGTAGGGTTCACCGGAACGGCGGCGGGCACCTTTGTGTGCCTCCTTTGCCATGTTAAAAGCCCTTGTGATGATATCCACCTTACGACGGTGGTTGGAATTCAGGTAATCATTCAGCAACCCCTGAAATTCTTCCTCTATCATCAGATCATCTACTGTCAATTTATCTTCGTCGTTCATATGCTTTTCTTAGACTGCTTTTTGGCAGGCGCTTTATAAGTAAACGAAATTACAAATAAATCAGCAGATAAATGAAATCCTGCCGCTATTTTTTGTACGGCGGGACGTTGAAAGCTGCAGGAGGGGCTTCTCCTTCGATGCTGATCACCAAATGTTAAAAAGACCGGGGTTATTGTTTATTGCACAAAAGTACGTACCTTTGCCTTTCACAGGGGTGCCCCAGACAAACGGGCTGAGATCATACCCAAATTACCTGATCCGGATAATGCCGGCGGAGGGAAAAAAAAGTGCTCACGTTCCAGTGACGCTTTCTATGGTATACATCTTATATTATTCCCCTTTTTTATTTCACTAACAACCGATGAATCCGCTGTATGGCAAGATTCATCTAAAATTTTTAAGAAAATGAAACGAGCATTTTAATCAGTTTACATTATGAACATGATTATCGCGAGTTCCATACTCATTAATTAAAAAATAGATTAGTCGTATGAAAAAGGTATTTTTATTGTTTATGCTGATAAGCTTATCAGCAGCAGGTTATCAACTAGTAGCCAACTCGGATGAAGCAGCAGCGCCCGACAGCCTGAATCACATTCAGCTCGAAGAGGTGGTTGTCTCGGCTACAAGGGCAGGAAGCAACACACCCGTGACGCACAGCAACATTACCGGGAGTGCCATCTCCGAACGCAATTCGGGACAAGACATTCCCTACATTTTGTCTCTCGAACCCTCTGTTATCGTTACCTCCGATGCCGGCACAGGCATCGGATACACCGGCTTTCGCATACGCGGGACGGATGCCAATCGTATCAACATCACCGTAAACGGCGTACCTTTGAATGATTCGGAATCACATGGTGTTTTCTTTGTCAATATGCCCGATTTCGCCTCTTCTCTCTCTTCCATCCAGGTACAACGGGGCGTGGGAACATCCACAAGCGGTGCCGCAGCATTCGGCGCGAGCGTGAACATGCAGACCGAGAACGTGAGCCGGTTGCCATATGCCGAAATTGGCTCATCCTACGGCTCATTCAATACCAGCCGCAACACATTGAAAGCGGGTACAGGCCTTATCAACAACCGTTTCGCCATAGATGGACGGTATTCAACAATCGCCTCCGACGGGTATATCGACAGGGCATCGGTAAACATGCGCTCATATTATCTCGCCGGAGCATATCTGGCTGAAAATACCGTTCTTAAATTTGTCACATTCGGAGGGAAAGAAAAAACATACCAGGCCTGGAACGGTGTAGACCTGGATCTGGTGCGACGCGATCCATTGAACTACTCACGCAGCTACAACGATTTGGGGCGGTATACCGATGACGAAGGCCATGTGAAGTTCTACAATAACCAAACCGACAATTATACCCAAACACATTACCAACTGCATGCCATGCATCAGTTCTCCCCATCCCTGTATCTCAACGCAGCTTTGCATTACACGGCGGGGAAGGGCTTTTATGAGGAATACCGAACAGACCGGAAGTATGTTGAATACCTGCTCACCCCTGCTGTGGAAAACGGCGTGGAACGGAAAAAAACGGATCTTATCCGCCAAAAATGGCTCGATAACGACTTCTACGGAGCCACCTTCGCGCTGAATTATACACGGGAGCAACTCGGATTGATCTTCGGTGGAGGCGCAAACTCGTATGAAGGTGATCACTTCGGGAAAGTCTTGTGGGTACGCCATCCAAACAGTTTCGACCCCGACAAAGAGTGGTATCGCAGCAAAAGTAAAAAAAATGATGCAAACATTTACCTGAAATTAAATGTGGAGCCGATACGTGATCTGTTTGTATATGCCGATGCACAATACCGCTACATAGCGTATGACATGCGGGGCAAGGATGATAAATACGATGAAACGGCAAATGCGATGCGCGATATCACGCAAGAGCATACCTTCTCCTTCTTCAACCCCAAAGTGGGTACAACCTACCGGTTGAATAACCGGAACAACCTCTACGCTTCATTCTCCGTGGCCAACCGTGAACCAAACAGGAACAACTACACCGACGCGGGACCCAACGACAAGCCTACCAGTGAGCGGTTGTACGATACCGAAATAGGATACCGATATCAATCTCCTGTCGCCAGTTTCGGTGCGAATATTTATTATATGAAATACAACAACCAGTTGATTCTCACAGGGAAAATCAGCGAAATAGGAGAGATGCTAACGACCAATATACCCGACAGCCACCGCGCGGGAATCGAACTGACCGGAGGCGTACAAATAAGCCCCTTATTGCGTTGGGATGGCAACGTCACATTCAGTCAAAACAAGATTAAGAATTTTGTGGAGCAGGATGTCGATGTATACGATGCAGATTGGAACTGGGTCGACTCCCGATCCAACGAGCTGGGTAACACGAACATCGCCTACTCCCCCGACATCATCGCCAACAGCATCCTTTCGTTCTCCTACCGCGGTTTCGAAACAGCCCTGCACAGCAATTATGTGGGGCAACAGTATCTGGATAATACCTCCAGCAAGCAACGCAGTATTGATGCCTATTTCGTGAACAACCTGCGCGCAAGCTACTCCTTTGATCTCCCCCATCTCGAATCGGTAACCCTGGGTGTCTGGGTAAACAACCTGTTTAATGTGGAGTACGAAACAAACGGTTACAATTGGTATAGCTACTACCTGGACGGGAAACGGGTTAATGAAAAGCGTTACTTTACCCAGGCGGGAACAAACGCACTGGCAAGCATCACAATAAGATTTTAAATGCAAACCATTGAATTGATCGGCGCCGTCATCGGCCTGCTTTATTTGTACCTCGAATACAAAGCCAACAAGTGGCTATGGCCGGTGGGCGTCGTGATGCCGGTGGTATACGTGTGGATCTTCTTCCAGAGCAAGTTTTATGCCGACATGGGAATAAATGTGTACTATTTTTTCGCCAGCATCTATGGCTGGATATACTGGACCCGTCATTCACGGCAGGAAGAGAAGGAGCTGCCCATTACCCACACTCCACGGCGCCACATACTGCCTCTTGTGGTTGCCGGCATGGTGCTTTTTGTCGTCATTGCCTATATCCTGGTGCAACATACCGACAGCCCCGTGCCCTATGGCGACAGCCTCACCACCGCCCTGAGTGTCATCGGCATGTGGCTGCTGGCCCGCAAACATCTGGAACAATGGGGGTGCTGGTTCGTAGTCAATCTGATCTCCTGCGGGCTTTACCTTTGGAAAGGCCTCTACCCCACATCCGTTCTTTTTGCCATTTACACGGTGATCTCGTTGTTCGGGTATATCAAATGGAAACGGATGATGGAGCGTCAACCGATAATGGCATCGGTAAGTTCGTCGACGGTGAAGCCGGCAAAGTAGGGAGTCGTATCGAATGAAGCGAGAGCCTCGTGGACTTCTGAGGGACTGTATTTCACGCCTTTCAACCGCTCCTGCACCTCCGAAAGGTCGCTCTTTACCCCGAAGAAAGTACCAAAGAAAGAAATATCTTCGATGACACCCTTTTTTGTATTGATAAACAGTTGCATCTTCCCCGCGGGATAACGTCGCTCACGCACGATCTCCGCAGTGGGGTTGCTGCCAAAATTCCAGGTCCAGCTGCCAAACTTTTTGCGGCGCCTTTCTTCAATGGCCACCAACTCCTCATCGCTGAAGAGGTACTCCCTCATCTCCGGGTATTTCTGCTTCATGTGTGCCAGAATCTTATCCGCAAACTCGGTCACGGTAATCTTCTCCGGCAGGTTAGGAAGGATGTTGTCCACGCGGCTGCGTACCGACTTCACTCCTTTGGCATCCACAACATCTTTGGATGTCTCCAGTGCCCGGGAAAGCACCGTGAGGTCCACATCGAAGAGGATGCATCCGTGGTGCATCACCCGCCCCTCGATATAGGCCTGTGCGTTGCCGCTGATTTTTTTGCCGTCGATGGTCAGATCGTTTCTGCCGGAAAACTTTGCGGTCACACCCAGCTCTTTCAATGTCTGAATAACCGGCTCCGAGAAGGCTTTAAAGTCGAATGTCCGACTATCGTCGTCCTCATTGGAGATGATGGTGTAATTGAGGTTGTTCAGGTCGTGATAAACTGCACCTCCCCCCGATATTCGCCGCACCACATGAATACCGTTCTCCCGGATAAAACTACCGTTGATTTCCGCCAGCGTATTCTGATGCTTCCCCACAATGATAGAGGGCTCATTGATCCAGAGAATGAATACTTTGTCGTACTGCAACAGTTTTTTGAAACAATACTCTTCCAGCGCAATATTAAAATCGGGCTTGCGAGATTTGTTGACTATATAGATCATGGAACGTTATGTTGTTATTAAGTTATTAAGTTTATGGACAAACCTTGAAACTCCGAAACATCGGAACCTACAAAGATAAAAAAAGAAGATCAATCCTACACCCCCACAGAGTGTCAACCGATCTTCTTTTCACGAATGTCTATAAAACTGAGTCTCTATTTTCGAGACAATTATTTTCTCTTCTTCGGAATATGCACCGCCTCGCCCAACACATCGGCAAACGCCTCAAAGATTGCCTCCGAGTATGTGGGATGCCCGTAAATGGTATTTACCACCTCATCGACCGTGATCTCCATCTCCATGATCAGCGATGCCTGGGTGATGAGCTCAGCAGCAGAGGGACCGATGATATGGACACCCAACACTTCGCCATAACGGTTATCGGCAATCACCTTCACAAATCCGTCGGCCTCACTCGAAGCCAGCGCACGACCGTTGGCCGAAAAATTAAACCGTCCAATGCGGATATCGTCTCCATACTTCTCCCGGGCCTGTGTTTCGGTTAGCCCCACCATTGCCACCTCCGGCAACGTGTATACCACCGACGGGGCCGAGAGCAGCTTGATGGAGCGATGATTGCCTTTCACCGCGTTTTCGGCAGCCACCTCCCCCATGCGGAAGGCTACGTGGGCAAGCATTTTGATGCCGTTCACGTCACCGGGGGCATAAATACCCTTCACGCTGGTTTCCATATAGTTGTCCACCTTGATCCGGCCCTTTTCTGTCTCGAGCTTCACCTCGCCCACCGCTTCCAGATCAGGCACACGCCCAATGGCCAGAAGGGCTTTATCGGCGATGACCGATTCTTTGCCGTCGATCTTTATTTCCAGCTTGTCGCCCTTATCCAGCACCCCGGTAATGCGTGCAGCGGTAATCACCTCAATTCCTTTCTTTTTGACGATGCGAGTCAGTTCTGAAGTGACGTCGTTGTCGAACATCGGCACTATCTGATCCATCATCTCCACAATGATCACCCTGGAGCCAAGTCCTGCAAAGGAAAGACCCATTTCGGCGCCGATTACGCCCCCCCCCAGGACAGCCAACGTCTCCGGTACCTCCCGGATATCCAGAAGATCGTCGCTGGTAAGTACCTTCTCGTTATCAATGCCGGGAATATTCAGCATAAACACTTTCGATCCGCCTGCAAGGATAATCTTGTCCGCCTTGATGATCCGGGAGTCGTTGACCACCACATCCTTGTTTTTGTTGATCTTGCCTATACCCCTGTAGATGTCCACCCCGTTGCTTTTAAGAAGTGCCTCCACGCCACTGGTCAGTTTTTTCACGACCCCGTTTTTGAATGCCAGCACCTTCTCCATATCGATTTTAATCTGGGAGCTATCGATGAGGATACCCCGCGCCGAGGCATTGCGAATATGTTCGATGATCTCCACGTTCTTCAGATAAGCCTTTGATGGGATACAGCCCACATTGAGACAGGTACCCCCAAAGGTGCCCTTTTCCACAATGGCTACCCTGGCACCCAGCTGTGCCGCACGGATAGCAGCCACATAGCCGGCAGGTCCGCCGCCAATCACCGCAACGTTATAGTTATCTTCCAGGCGGATCATCCGTTTATCCTCTTCGCTCTCCTCTGCGCCGGTATCTTCAATCACCTCGGGTATGAGGGTATCGGCCGATTCATTTTCATTCCCGATATAACCGATCACCTCCGTCACGGGAACAGTCTCCCCATCCTGATGTACAATCTTCAGCAGAATTCCCGACGCTTCTGCCTCAATCTCCATACTGGTCTTGTCGGTCATGATCTCAAGGATGATCTCCCCTTCGGTCACGGTATCACCCTCTTTCTTCAACCACTTCACTATTTGCCCTTCGGTCATGTCAATACCGGCCTTGGGCATGATTATTTCAAATGCCATATTTTTTTAGTTTTCAGTTTATCTGTTGTCACCTCTCACTGTTCTGCGTCTTCTGTGTTGTGTATTCAAATAAAAATCGTCAGTGGATCTTCCATTGCCGCTTTCAGGTCGGTCATAAACCTGGCGCCCGTGAGCCCGTCAATCACCCTGTGATCGCAGGTGAGGCTTATCTTCATTATGGGGCGGACAACCAGTTCACCGTTCTGGGGTACCACCTTCTCTTTTGTGGATGCTACACTCAGGATAGCAACGTTAGGCTGATTGATGATCGCGGTGAACTCATCCACGGCATACATCCCCAGGTTGCTGATGGTAAAGGTACTTCCGGCCTGTTCGTCGGGGAGCAGCTTCTTGGAGAATGTACGTTCGGTGAGATCTTTCAGGGCAACCACAAACTCACTCAACGACATCTTGTCGGCTCCCTTCACTACCGGCACCAACAAACCCTCGTCGAGACCCACCGCCATGCCCAGATTCACATAATTGTGGAAGGTTATTTCCGTACCCTCCTTGTTGAGGCTGGCGTTGATATATTTGTGTTTCGTCAATGTCTTCACCACCGCCATCGAGATCAGGTCGGTCACCGTCAGCTTCTTCCCGGTTTTCTCCTTAATTGGTTCCATCAGCCGCTTGCGCAGAGCCAGCAGCTCCGTCATGTCCACCTCCCAGGTTTGGATAAAAGTAGGGGCGCCAAAATAACTTTCCGTCATTCGTTTGGCAATGATCTTACGCATCTGGGGCATGGGCACGGTTTCAGTGTCGCCTGTCGATGCAGTCTGTGATACAGTCTGTGGTGAGGCCTGATCTTTCCGGGTACTTTCAGAAGCAGGTTTGGATCCTGCAGCAAAGGACGTCAACATACGGTCCCCAAAATCGCTCAGCGTAAAACGATCCTTGAGTGCCGGGTCGGAGAGGAGCTTCACCACATCATCCTTCATGATCTTGTTCCCGTAACCGCTACCTGTCACTCCCCTCAGGTCGACATTATGTTCATCGGCAATCCGTTGTGCAAGAGGAGAAATATGTGTTTTCTCCTCGTAGTTAAAACCGGCAATATCATCCTTGTGGATGCGTCCCTTATAACCGGTGCCGGTCACGTGAAACAGGTCCACACCCAGACGTTTTGCCAAAGTCCTTGCTGCCGGCGTTGCTCTCAATTTCCTGTTTTCCATTCACTTCTTTTTTATCGGTTATTGACCAATCTGAGGATATATTTTTTTATGCGATCCACACTCGGGATCATGGCGGTCTCCAGTGCCTGATTGTAGGGAATGGGCACATCCTCGCCTGCCAGTCGCAGAATCCGCCCGTCCAGATAATCGAAAGCATCACTCTCGGCTATTGTTGCCGCCACCTCGCCAATAAATCCGCCCGTCTTATGGGCGTCGTTCACCAGCAGCACCTTGCCGGTCTTCTTCACCGACTCAATCACCGTATCCTTATCGAGCGGAGAGAGGGTACGCAGATCCACAACCTCCACCTCCACACCTTCTGCTTCTTTCACCTCTTCGGCAGCCTTCATCACACGCTCCAGCATGCGGCCATAGGTAACCACCGTCACATCTTTCCCTTCTTTTTTAATTTCTGCCTTGCCGATGGGCAGCACAAAATCGGGGTCGAGGGGTACCTCTCCCTTCATATTATACTGTGCTTTGTATTCCAGGAAAATCACCGGGTTGTTGTCCCTTATGGCTGCTTTGAGCAATCCTTTCACGTCGGCAGGGGTACCCGGGGCAATCACCTTGAGTCCGGGGATGTGAGTAAACCAGGCTTCGAGCGACTGAGAGTGCTGGGCTGCCGACCCCACGCCACCGCCTGCGGCAGCACGGAATACCACCGGTATCTGCCCTTTGCCACCAAACATATACCTCGTTTTGGCAGCCTGGTTCACAATGTTATCCATCATATACACGATAAAGTCCATGAACGTGACATCCACAATGGGGCGCATGCCGGTCATGGCGGCACCAATGGCGGCGCCGGAGATGGCATTTTCCGATATGGGTGTATCTCTTACCCGCTCTTTGCCAAACTCCTCCAGCATCCCCACCGAGGTGCCGAAATCACCGCCAAAGACACCAACATCTTCTCCCATGAGGAACACGTTCTCGTCGCGGCGCATCTCTTCCGACATAGCCATGATGATTGCATCGCGTACGGACATTAACTTAGTTTCTGTTTTCATTTGATTAAACCTGTTTATTTTCTTCGCAGTCAGACGCTTGTCCACGATTTCACCTAACTGTTGCTTGTGCTGTTTTTAATTTTTTTACGGACGCCAGTGCGGGCCCTTTTTTCTATTGATTGTCCAGACTTCTGTCAGGGTGCATATATATCTTCAAAAGCCGATTCCAGGGTGGGCTCCGGACTGCTGAGGGCAAATTTAACCGACTCCTCCACGGCTTCTTCCGAAGCGGCTTCCTGCTTCGCTATCTCCTCGCCGGAAGCCAGGTTGTTTTTGAGAAGATAATCCCTGAAGCGGGCTATCGGGTCTTTTTTCTTCCATTCGTCCACCTCCTGTTTGGTACGGTATTTCCCCGGGTCAGAGGTAGAGTGTCCCAGCCAGCGATAGGTAATCGACTCCACCAATACGGGGCCATTTCCTTCGCGGACATATTTTACGATCTCCTCAAATTTAGTGTAAACGGCCATCAGATCGTTCCCGTCTTCGATAAAATGGCCGGGAACACCGTACGAAGAAGCACGCTGATAGTTGTAGTCGATATTGATCATATCCTTAATAGGGGTACTGATCCCATACATGTTGTTGATGCTATAGAAAATTACAGGCAGTTTCCAGACAGATGCCAGATTCAGGGTCTCGTGAAAGGTTCCCTCATTCACGGCACCATCGCCAAAAAAGCAAACAACAATCTTGCCGGTATTTTTCATTTTCTGTGTGAGCGCAGCACCGATAGCCATTCCCATGCCTCCTCCCACAATACCGTTTGCACCGAGGTTGCCTCCATCGAGGTCGGCAATATGCATAGAACCGCCCTTCCCCTTACAGGTACCGGTGGCTTTCCCCATGATCTCGGCCATCATTGCGTTTAGATCAATCCCCAGCGCTATACTTTGTCCGTGTCCCCGGTGATTGGAGGTGATCAGGTCAGATCCTCTTTCAATGGCCGCGATGGCGCCCACGTTTGCCGCCTCTTCGCCCACCGAGAAGTGAGTCATCCCAGGCACGACACCTTTCTTTACCAACCGGTTGACTTTATTGTCAAAATTGCGGATATCCAGCATAGCCCTGTGCATTTCCAGCAGCTTTTCTTTGGGTATATTCATCTTTTTTCCTGAATTTTTATTCGCCATAATAGCTCCTTAATCAAAAGTCGTTTGTGAATGTTAATATAATTAGAATGATTCTACATAACAACAGCTGTTGGAAGCGATTGTTTGAAAAGGAACGGTATTTATATTTTATTAAGCTTTGCCTTCGATAGCAAGAAGCAACAATTTCAACTGCCTGTCCGACAAAAAGAAAGAATGTGATAAAAAATTAAAGACATTTTTGTCTGTAATTAAAATTATTCGATATCTTTGTCGCCACAACCCATGTGAGATGATCGCCAAATCCGGTAAAAAATGTTTCTCATTGCAATGACCGGAGGCGAAAAATAGTAAAAGGAAAGGAGATCGCATCATGTTTTCGAAGACCTGCGAATATGGCATCAAGGCAGTTTTGTA
The DNA here is from genome assembly GCF_002316955.1 of Proteiniphilum sp. UBA1028. Classification (NCBI taxonomy): domain Bacteria; kingdom Pseudomonadati; phylum Bacteroidota; class Bacteroidia; order Bacteroidales; family Dysgonomonadaceae; genus Proteiniphilum; species Proteiniphilum sp. UBA1028. The sequence continues at coordinate 26,779 of NZ_DCEN01000050.1, read as the reverse complement.
TATTGCTCAACAATCGCTCAGGCAGACACGTTCCAAAATGAGCGACATTGTGCAGCAGATTGGTTCCCCCGAAGCGTTTACGGGGAAAGTGTTGGGTTCTTTATCGAGGCATGGCATCGTTGATTCCTATACCGGGCCCCACGGTGGATTTGAAATCAGCCACGACAAACTTCACGACATCACCATTTCCGATATTGTGCGGGCAATTGAGGGTGATCTGTTTTTCGAAGGCTGTGTACTGGGACTGGGAGAATGCAACGGAGAGCACCCCTGTCCCATGCATCAATCGGTAGAGCCCATCCGGAGCGAGATGAATGAGATATTACAACACACCACGGTCTACGAAATGGCCATGGGGTTAAAAAACAAGGATTCTCTTTTAATTCGATAATTTTTTTCGGGAAATAACCATTGACTATTACTAACCTCTAACAAATGATTCAGTATGTCACAGAAAAAATTATGGATTGCATTGGCGGCAGTAATTGTTGTCTCGTTTGCCGTGCTGTTATTTTACGGCAACCAGATTTATCAGCAAGCTCCGCCCGTACCTGAACAGGTTGTAGACGAGACGGGCAAATTACTATTTACCGGGAGAGAAATCAAGGAGGGTCAGAACATCTGGCAAAGTATCGGTGGCCAGGAGATTGGCACCGTCTGGGGACACGGCGCTTACGTGGCACCCGACTGGACGGCCGACTACCTTCATCGTGAGGCGCAGTTTCTGCTGAACAAATGGTCGGAGGAGACTTATGGCAACCTGTTCGATTCACTTTCAAATGAACAGAAAGCCACCTTGCAGAGCAGGCTTCAGTCGTTCTTACGAAGGAACACCTACGACGAGGCCTCAGGAATATTGGTAATCAGCGCTGAACGCTACGAAGCTTTTCTTCACAACAAAGCACATTACGCCGGCCTCTTCATGAACAGCCCCGCGCTCAACGAACTCCGTGCCTCTTACGCCATCGCGAAGAACACCATCAAGACGGAAGAGCGCATGGACAAGATGGTACAATTTTTCTTCTGGGCATCGTGGGCCTGCGTGACCAACCGTCCGGGGCAGGAGATCACCTATACACACAACTGGCCACCTGACGAGCAGATAGGCAACGTACCTACCAGTGATTTGATTTTATGGACCGGCTTCAGCATCATCATGCTGCTTATTGGAATCGGCATCATGATCTTTGTGCAGGCTCGCGCCCGTCAGGAAGAGATCCTGAAGCCGGTGGAAGACCCGTTGATGAACCAAACCATCACTCCCTCGATGTGGGCGGTAAAGAAATATTTCTGGGTGGTAAACCTGTTAATCCTGGCACAGGTGCTCCTGGGAGTGATCACGGCACACTACGGAGTGGAGGGTGGCGGTTTTTACGGCATCGATATCACCGGCATCATCCCCTACTCCATCACCCGCACCTGGCATGTACAGCTGGCCATCTTCTGGATAGCCACCGCCTGGCTTGCGACCGGCCTCTACATCGCTCCGTCGTTGAGTGGCAGAGATCCGAAACTCCAAAAACCGGGTGTCAACATCCTGTTTATCGCACTCATCATTGTGGTAGGCGGCTCACTGATCGGGCAATGGTTTGGCGTAATGCAACGACTCAACCTGGTCGACAACTTCTGGTTTGGCCATCAGGGCTATGAGTATGTCGATCTGGGACGCTTCTGGCAACTCCTGCTTGTGGTCGGTCTGTTTTTATGGCTGGCACTCATGATACGTCCCATCCTGCCGATCATCAAAAAAAGAACGGCCGAAAAAGGATTGCTCATTCTCTTTCTCATATCATGTGCTGCCATCGCCCTGTTTTATGCTGCCGGACTAATGTGGGGGCGGACAACCAACCTGGCCGTAGCAGAATACTGGCGCTGGTGGGTGGTACACCTCTGGGTGGAAGGATTCTTTGAGGTCTTTGCCACGGTAGTCGCCGCCTTCCTTTTTACCCGCATGGGATTACTGGGCATCAGATCAGCCACGAACAACGTGCTCTTTGCCACGGTCATTTTCCTCACGGGAGGCATTCTGGGCACCTTTCACCATCTCTACTTCACCGGCACACCCACAGCCGTGATGGCACTGGGAGCCACCTTCAGTGCGTTGGAAGTGGTGCCGCTCATCCTGATCGGATTCGAGGCCTACCACAACTATCGTATGAGCAAATCCACCGAATGGCTGAAAGATTACAAGTGGCCCATCTACTTCCTGCTGTCGGTAGCCTTCTGGAATTTTCTGGGTGCCGGCATCTTCGGGTTTATCATCAACCCGCCCATTGCACTCTATTACATGCAGGGACTGAACACCACGCCCGTACATGGCCATGCGGCACTCTTTGGCGTGTACGGCATGCTGGGCATCGGCCTTATTCTGTTTGTGCTGCGCAGCATGTACCGAAAACAGAAATGGAACGAAAAGCTTATCTCATTCACTTTCTGGACGCTCAACGCCGGCTTGTTGCTGATGGTAGTGTTGAGTCTCCTGCCTGTAGGGATGATGCAAACCGTAGCCAGCGTGAACGAAGGGATGTGGTACGCCCGCTCAGCTGAGTTCATGCAACAGCCCCTGGTTGCGGTCTTCAAGTGGATGCGCATCTTCGGCGACACCATCTTTGCCATCGGCACCCTTACCCTGTTCTGGTTTGTATACCAGCTTACCATCAAAAAAAGGAAAAATCCTGCGGATAAGCCGTAGGTACTTTACTCATCTGCGAAGCCGCCGTAGCAGCGCACATCTGCAAGCGGCTTCTCTATTAAACTTCAATATATTATGAACATCAACAACCAAAGTATTATCGGAAAAATTGTGGCGGAAAACTACAAGACCGCCTCCATTTTCAAACAATATCGCATCGACTTCTGTTGCAACGGGAACAGAACCATTGGGGATGCAAGTCGCGACAAACAGCTGGACGAAGAAAAGCTGATCAACGAGTTGCTGGCTGTGGTAAACAAGAAAGAAGAAAGCGGTATTGACTTCCAGGCCTTTCCGCTCGACCTGCTAGTGGACTACATTGAAAAAACGCACCACCGTTACATCGACACCAAGATTCCCGAGATCACGCCCTTCCTGCGCAAGATTGTGCAGGTACATGGAGGAAACCACCCCGAGCTGGCGGAAGTGGAAAAGCTATTCCTGGAGTCTGCCGGCGCCCTGTCAGCTCACCTCAGGAAAGAGGAACTGATGCTGTTCCCTCATATACGCCAGCTGGTAAAGGCAGAGCTGTCGGGCGAAAAGATGCCCCGGTCGAAAGCCGGACTGGTAGCGGCTATGATCGCCCAGATGGAGCGCGAACACGATACCGAGGGAGAACGATTTCGTACAATCAGCAAGCTCACGGGCGAATATACCCCGCCCGAAGATGCCTGCAACACCTACCGGGTGACGCTGAACCTGTTGAATGAATTTGAGGATGATTTGCACCGTCATATTCATCTGGAAAACAACATTCTCTTCCCGAAGTCCATCGCGCTCGAGCAAGCGCTACAGGAATAACCGAATACAAATCAGGCTGGAAGCGGCATAAATTGTCGCTTCTTTTGTATCTTTGTTCACGTCAAAAATAACACCTGTATGGATATTTTGCCAAAGGCTTCGACGGTAATCATTGCCAACGGACGCTTCCCAAGTCACCCTCTGCCGCTCTCCCTGATTGAAAAAGCGGAATACGTAGTCTGCACCGATGGTGCGGCCAACGATTTTATCGCCCGTGGCGGCAAACCCGACGCGATTGTCGGCGATTGCGACTCCATCTCCGTGGAGAACCGGATACGCTTCGCACACATCCTGCATCCCAATTCCGATCAGGAGACCAACGACCTCACCAAATCAGTCCTGTTTTGCGTAGAAAGCAAGAGAAGAGAGATTGTAATCGTGGGGGGTACCGGCTACCGGGAGGATCATACGTTGGGAAATATTTCGCTGTTGGCCGACTACATGGAGATGGCAGAGGTTATCATGGTTACAAATTACGGCATCTTTACCCCGATGCGGGGCTTTGCTGAATTTGCCAGCCATAGGGGCCAGCAAGTCTCTCTCTTTCCGATAGACCGCGCCGGCATAACCACCCACAACCTGAAATACCCGCTCAACAAACGGATACTAACCAATTGGTGGCAGGGTACGCTGAACGAATCGCTGGGCACCACCTTCGCCCTTGAGTCGCAGGGGAGAGTGATTGTCTTCAGGTTATACGCATAAATTCCGGCACCATATTCCCCCGGTCATTACGCACGCTTGTGCATTACGCCAGCTCCCGCAGGATGTCGATCGATTTCAATGGTGGAAAATCATAGATGTGCAAACGGTAATACTCCAGCAGGTAGTCCACGATGGTATTCCGGTTATTACGCGACAAGCGGAAGAGATGCATGTTGCTGTAATTCATTCGCTGGAGGAGTACCAGAAAATCACTCTGCGTCCCGTTCAGATAGTGTGAATGCTGCGGCATGTTCTTCACGAATTCACCATGCATGAGATCAAAAAAACGATGCTTCCCTTCCCATTTCACATTTGGATAAATACCCAGGAAACGGGTCAGTCCGAACATGAAAGCCAGGTGGAAGTTCGCCACCCCTTTTTCGGCAGCCTCCAGCGCCTCCACCGAGTTCTTCATAAAGTCAAAGGCCGATTCGTTATGATCCGACTCACGAAGCACACGCGATAAAAATTCAGACAGAAAAAATGCCACCGATATTTTGGTCATGTTCGTGCAGAGATCGTACAACGGAAATTGCCTCTCAGCCTCCTTCAGGCGGTGTAGCTCGCGTAACGGCAGGTGCTCCACCTCCAGATCAAGTACCGACAGCGGGAAAAAAAGCGACATTTTCAATTTCGACTTTTTGCCGTATGACCGGGGCAGCAGATAGGAGACTCTGCCAAAGTCGCGGGTAAACACCTGCACAATGCCGTAAATGTCATTGTAGGGCGAGACTCCCAGTACGATGCCTTGCGTTTTGTGGAGCATGATGAGATTTGGGATTATCCTGTACAAATATAGGGAAAACCGGCGAAGAGACAAAACATAAAAAAAGAGGCTGTCTCAAAATAAAATTTAACCTCCTGAGAAATGAATATTGGGATATGTTCTCAGATAGATATCCGAATAAAAAGAGGGTGAAATCACCATTGTGATACACCCTCTCTTTCTTTTGCCTGCTGCGCTTCTCAATACATTTTCTTCTTGATACGGGCAGCTTTTCCACGCAGTTTACGCAGGTAATACAATTTGGTTCTGCGCACTCTCCCTTCGCTGTTGAGCGTGATATCTTCAATGAAAGGTGAGTTCATCGGAAAAATACGTTCCACACCAATGTTGTCGGACATTTTTCTTACGGTAAAACGTTTTGAATCTCCGTGGCCTGAAATCTTAATGACCACCCCTCGATACTGCTGTATACGTTCCTTGTTCCCTTCCGCAATACGGTAAGCCACCGTAATGGTGTCGCCGCTTTTGAACGCAGGGAATTCTTTCTTTTCCTTCGCAAAGGCTGCTTCTGCTATTTTTAGTAAATCCATCTTGAGTAAAGCTTTTTGTTAATAATTAACTTTGTTTCAACGCAATATGACAGGACGATGCCGACAGAGATTACGCAAAGCGGATGCAAAGGTAGTAATTATTCTTTAAACTTCCGCACAAAATATTATTTAATGTTTATTTATAAAACCGTTATTGGCTGTCAATGTAAAATTGCGTATTTTTGGCCAGATAATCGGTTTCACGCTCTCTTACCTAATTTAGAATGCGTATAAAAATAATCCCGGTTGCCTTTCTGGCAATCCTTCTGTTTTCGTGTAAACAGCCCTACTACGTGACCCAGGTGTCCGGCACTATCGTGAAGATGGACTCCACATTCGATATCCAACCGGACCGGAAGATGCAGGCACTTGTGCAATCGTACAAGACCGTGCTCGACCGAGAGATGGATGAGATCATCGGCTATTCGGCTCAGTATATGGATTACAAACGGCCCGAGAGCCTGTTGACCAATCTCACATCTGATGTCATGAAGGGCTATGGCGATGAGCACCTGCCCAACGGCGCCGATGTGGGCGTCATGAATGTCCACGGCCATCGAGCCACCCTGCCAAAGGGAGAGATTACCATGGGCAATCTCTACGAGATCTATTCGTTCGACAACGCCATCACCTTCCTGGAGCTGAGAGGGAGTGACCTGAAAAAAATATTTGACGCTTATGCACGCATCGGCGGTGCGGGCATCTCCTCGAATGTGAAACTCGTTACCGAAGGAGGAAAAGTAAAAAGTGTTTCTATTGACGGCAGGCCCATTCTCGACGATAAGGTCTATCACATCGTCACCCTTGATTATCTCGCGGAAGGCAACGACAACATGTCTGCATTCCGAAACGCACTCTTGCGCGTTGATACGGGCGTTACACTACGGGATGTGATGATCGGGTATGTGAGAGAACAAACGCGTCGGGGCAATGAGATCGTCTCCACCCTCGACGGGCGCATAGTCATTAACAGATAACCCCGACATCTATGAACAGAATGTTTCCCCTCCTGCTGATCAGCCTTTTTTTATCGTTTTCCCCCACGCTCTTTGCCCGGGAGCGACTTGTAATCCTGCACACCAACGATACCCACAGCCGTATTGAGCCACTGCCTGCGACCGACAGGAGCACTCCCGGCCTGGGAGGAGTAGTACGCAGGGCAACCTACATTAATCAGGTAAGGGAGGCCAACAAGCAAGTCCTTCTCTTTGATGCGGGAGATTTTCTTCAGGGAACACCCTACTTCAACCTTTTCAAGGGAGAGGTAGAAGTGAAAGCGATGAACCTGATGCGGTACGACGCAGCCACGTTGGGCAATCACGAGTTTGACTACGGGATGGAGGTACTTGAGAAGGTAGTCCGGCTGTCCGATTTTCCCTTTGTGTCGAGCAACTACGATTTTTCGGGTACCGCACTCTCCGGCATGATCAAGCCCTATCTGATTCTGAAGAAAGGGAAACTGCGCATCGGCGTTATCGGCATCAACATTCAACCAAAGGGGTTGATCGCTACCGCCAATTACAAGGGTATGAAGTTTCTGGACCCCACAAAGACAGCCAATGAGCTGGCAGAAAAACTTCGTATTGAGCATAAGTGCGACCTGGTCATCTGCATTTCCCACCTGGGCTACCAGGCCGATCAGCAGCTGGCAGAGTCGTCCCAGCACATCGACCTGATTCTGGGAGGGCATAGTCACACCTACCT